>DATCGH010000726.1:0-9426 GCA_036509055.1 Caldimonas sp. | reverse complement strand
CAGGTAGCGCCGCGGGATGCCGTATTCCTTCTCGAGGATCGGACCGTCCTCGGCCTGGTCGAACAGGCCCAGCGGCGACTCGTTCACCGGCGAGCCCTTGATCGCGTAGAACGGCACGTGCTCCATGAGCTGCTTGAGCCGCTCGGCGATCGAGCTCTTGCCGCCGCCGACCGGACCGAGCAGGTAGAGGATCTGCTTCTTCTCCTCCAGGCCCTGGGCAGCGTGGCGGAAGTAGCTAACCACCTGCTCTATCGCGTCCTCCATGCCGTAGAACTCGGCGAACGCTGGATAGATCTTGATGACCTTGTTGGCGAACAGGCGCGAGAGCCTGACGTCGTTGCGGGTATCGACCATCGTCGGCTCGCCGATGGCCTTGAGCATCCGTTCGGCGGCGGTGGCGTAGGCAAGCGGGTTGCGCTTGCACTCGGCGAGGTAGTCCTCGATCGACAGCTCTTCTTCGCGGCTGCGCTCGAAGCGCGCGGCAAAGTTGCTGATCACATCCATACTGATCTCCTGTGGCGATGAGGCGGCGGCGGGAGGCTTCTGGCCTCCGCGCTTCCGGGGAAGTTCTGATGGAGCCCGGCGGGGCGCCATCAGAGCTTTCCTGCACCAGCAGGGTGTCAGTTCAAGCTTCGATCATCGTGCCAAAGGCAAAGGGTCGAAAAGAGGCGCCTTTGCACTGTTGCTCATGCGCATCTCCTTAATGCGCCGGCACGAGCAGGTTAGCAAGCAACGTGCCGAAATTACCACCGGTTGACGCAGACGCATGAGGTGCGTCACGCAGCGTGCAAAGTTTCTTGTCTTTTGTGGCGTGAGCACCACCCACATGCGGGGGGTCAGGTCCGCTCGTGGCCGAGCTTGCCGAGCAGCCCGTCGAGCTCGTCGAGCGAGGCGAAGGCGATCGCGACTTCGCCGCGATGCCCCTTGCCGGGGCCGCTGTCGCGCAGGCGGATCTCGACCGTGGCGGCGAAGGTGTCGGAGAGTTGTCGTTCGAGACGAAGAATGTCGCTCGACTTCTGACGTTTCGCGCGCAGCAGCGGCGTCTGCCGTGCGCTGCCAGCGGCCCGCCGGGCGGCAAGCTTCTCCGCTTCGCGAACGTTCATGCCCTTGGCGACGATCTCGTTGGCCGCCTGGATCTGCTCCGCACCGCCGAGCGGCAGCAGGGCCCGTGCATGCCCCATCTCGATCGCCCCGCCGAGCAGCAGCTGCTGCACCGGCTCGCTCAGCTGCAGCAGGCGCAGCAGGTTGGTAGTGGCGCTGCGCGAGCGGCCGATGGCGCGGGCGGCCGCCTCGTGGGTCAGGCCGAACTCCTCGGTGAGACGCTGGACGCCGCGCGCTTCCTCCAGCGGGTTGAGGTCCTCGCGCTGCATGTTCTCGATCAGCGCCATGGCTGCCGCCGCCTCGTCGGGCACGTCGCGCACCAGGACCGGCACGCGCTCGAGGCCGGCGAGACGGGCGGCGCGCACGCGCCGCTCGCCGGCGATGATCTCGAAGCGGTCGCCGGCGCCGCCATCGATGCGCCGCACCAGCACCGGCTGCATCACGCCCTGGGCCCGGATGCTCTCGGCCAGCTCGTTCAGCCCGGCCTCATCCATGCGGGTGCGGGGCTGGTAGCGGCCGGCCTGCATCTGCTCCAGCGCCAGGGTTCGCGGCTCGCCATCGGCCGTGGCGGAGCCGGCTTCGGATGTCTCGCGAACGGTCGGCCCCAGCAAGGCTTCGAGGCCGAGTCCGAGGCCCTTGGGTTTCTTCGTCACCATCGACGGATTGTCCTTGATCGACCTGGCCGGCTCGGCCCGAGCCCAGCAGGTTTGCGCCTGCGGCGGTATGCTTCGGACGTTCGCCCACGAGGCATCCGCCCATGAGCACCCGCGTTTTCGTCGACGGCCAGGAAGGCACCACCGGCCTTCGGATCAATGAATACCTCGCCCAGCGCAGCGATGTCGAGGTGCTGCGCGCCGCGCCCGAGCTGCGCAAGGACACGGCCGAGCGCTCGCGCCTGCTCAACGCCGCCGACATCGCCTTCCTCTGCCTGCCCGACGCCGCGGCCCGGGAGGCGGCGGCGCTGGTCACGAACCCCGGCACCTGCCTGATCGATGCGAGCACGGCGCACCGCACCGCCGGCGACTGGGTCTACGGGCTGCCCGAGCTCGCTCCCGACCAGCGCGCGCGGCTGCGCGCCACCAAGCGCATCTCCAACCCCGGCTGCCATGCCACCGGCTTCATCCTGCTGGTTCGTCCGCTGGTCGATGCCGGCCTGATTCCGCAGTCGGCGGCGCTTTCGGCCACGTCGATCACCGGCTATTCGGGCGGCGGCAAGAAGATGATCGAGCAATACGAAGCCGGCGGCGACCCGCGGCTGCAATCGCCGCGCCCCTACGCACTCGGCCTGACGCACAAGCATCTGCCCGAGATGACGGCGCACAGCCGGCTCGAGACCCGGCCGATCTTCATGCCGATCGTCGGCAGCTTCCTGAAGGGGCTGTCGGTGACGGTGCCGCTGCCTCTGGCCGAAACCCGACGCGGCACGACCGCCGAACATCTGCACGCCGCCCTGGCCGAGCGCTATGCGGGAGAGCGCTTCGTGCGCGTCATGCCGCTGCGCGACCCGGCGGTGCTGGCCGACAACTATTTCGACGTCCAGGCCTGCAACGACAGCAATCGGGCCGAGCTGTTCGTCTTCGGCAACGAGAGCCAGGTTCTGCTGATGGCGCGGCTCGACAACCTGGGCAAGGGCGCGAGCGGCGCCGCGGTCCAGTGCATGAACGTTCACCTCGGCATCGACGAAGGCACCGGCCTCTGAGCCCTGCGCCGCGGCCTCAAGCGGCCGGCGGCGAGCGGTAGTGATAGGCGTAGGCGTCGGCGAAGCCGAGCCGTTCGTAGACCCGCCGCGCCGGGGCATTGCTCGCCTCGACCTGCAGATAGGCGACCCGCGCACCATCGGCCATGGCGAGCCGGAGCAGTTGCCGGCATAGCGCCGACGCCAGCCCCCGGCCGCGCATCGCCTCGACGCTGAAGATGTCGTAGAGGCCGGCGAGCTCGCCCTCGACGACGACCTGGCCGCCCGCCATCGGCCGGCCGCCGGGGTCGAGCACGCAGAGCGCACGATGGCGGACCGGCGAATGGCGAATCCGCTCGGCATGGGCGAGGCGCGCCTCGGCCGACGACCCGCGCTGCAGGCCGATCCACTCGGCGAATGCATCGCCGTCGACGGCCCGAAAGGACATCGATTCCAGGTTGCCATCCTCTTCGACGAAGGCAGGGGCCGTGTCGGCGTCGAGCGACGCGACCATGACCCGGGTGTCGTCGATCCGCGCCATGCCGCGCGCCGCCAACTGCTCGTCGAGCCCGGCCGGCAGGGAAAAGGGCGTGATCCGGAAATACGCCTGCAGGCCGACGCCGGCGTAGATCGCGGCACAGCGCGCGAGCCGCTCGTCGAGCGACATCCGACCGGCAGCGACGGCCTGGACGCAGCGCGCCCGCTTCGCCTTGCCGGGCGAGAAGCGGACGAGCCAGCCATCGACCCAGAGCTGTTCGCGCGGCGCGCTGGCGTTGATGCCGGCGTCCTCGACCCGGCTGAGCAGCCCGGGCGCGAACGCCGGGCGCACTGGAGTACCTTCGTGCTGCGCACTCCGGTATTCGCCCTTGGGGCGGCCCGGCGGGCTCATGCCGGGACGCTGCGGGCGTCGGCCCGCGCCGCCATCTCCCGGGCGAAGTCGAGGAAAGCGAGCGCGCCTTTGGAGGCCGGGTCGAACACCAGGCCCGGCATGCCGTAGCTCGGCGCCTCGGCCAGGCGGACGTTGCGCGGGATCACGGTGTCGAAGACGCGAGCGCCGAAATGCGCCTTGAGCTGTTCGCTCACCTGCGCCTGCAACGTGATTCGCGAATCGAACATCACCCTCAGGATGCCGATCACCTCGAGCTGCGGGTTGATGTTGGCGTGCACCTGCTTGATCGTGTTCACCAGATCGCTCAAGCCCTCGAGCGCGAAGTACTCGCATTGCATCGGCACCACCACGCCGTGGGCGCAGGCCAGGCCGTTGAGGGTGAGAAGGCTGAGGCTGGGCGGGCAGTCGATGAGGACGAAGTCGTAGGCCTCGTCGACCGCGGCGAGGGCGCTGCGCAGCCTGCGGTCGCGGCGCTCCACGCCGACCAGCTCGACCTCGGCGCCGGCGAGCTCGCGGTTGGCGCCGACGACGTCGTAGCCGCCCTTCGGACTCGGCCGTCGGGCCTCGACGATCGAGGCGCTTTCCAGGAGGACGTCGTAGACGCTGGGATCGAGGGTCCGCTTGTCGATCCCCGAGCCCATGGTGGCGTTGCCTTGGGGATCGAGGTCGACCACGAGCACCTTGCGACCGAGCCGGGCCAGACCGGCCGCCAGGTTCACGGTGGTCGTCGTCTTGCCGACGCCGCCTTTCTGGTTGGCGATGCAGAAGATGCGGCTCATCGGATTTCCTGGCAGTCAATCATTGCAAGCGCCCACTCTCTTTGTTAGTCAAATGTGGCGCGGTCTTCCGGATCCAGATCAAGCATCTTTCGGCGTCGACGCCGGGAACTTTCAGACGTTCCACGTGAAACGCCTGGAAGCCGGACGGCAGCGCCGCCATCTCGTCCAAGGGAAGTTTGCCCTTCATCGCCAGCCAGATGCCGCCCGGCGCGGCCAATCCTTGGGTCAGAGTGACGAAGTCCGAAAGGGAGGCGAAAGCGCGAGACGTCACGATCTCGAACGGCGCGGCCTCGAGCTTCTCGACCCGCGCGTGTTCGGCGCGCAGGTTGTCCAGTCCCAAGGCGAGGGCGGCCTGCTGGATGAACGCCGTCTTCTTGCCGACGCTGTCGACGCAGGTCACGTCCAGCGTGGGTTCGACCACCGCCCAGACGATGCCAGGCAGGCCGCCGCCGCTCCCGACATCGAGAACCCGCTTCGGACCGGGCAAGGTTCGGCGGAGTGCCGGAACCGCGGCAAGGCAGTCGATGACGTGCTGGGTCAGCATCCCCGCCGGGTCGCGTATGGCGGTGAGGTTGTAGGTGCGGTTCCAGCGCTCGAGCAGGGCGACGAAGTCGAGCAGCTTGCCGGTCTGATCGGCGGAGAGTTCGAGGCCGAGGGCTTCTGCGGCGGCGCCGAGCGTTTCGCCGAGGGCCGGCCGCTCGGCCCGTTGCGACGGCGCCGCGGTCAAGCGTTTGCGCGCAGGGCGCCGCCGTCGTTGGCCGCGGCCGCCTCGCGGCGCATCTTCTTCAGGTGGACCAGCAGGAGCGAGATCGCCGCCGGCGTGATGCCCGGCAGGCGAGCCGCCTGGCCGATCGTCTCCGGGCGATGCCGCGCCAGGACCTGACGCGCCTCGAACGAAAGGGCCCGGACGGCGGCATAGTCGAGCGAGGCGGGAAGGTCGAGCTCGTCGGCATTCCGGCTCCGCTCCACCTGCTCCTGCTGCTTGTCGAGATAGCCGGCGTAGCGCGCGGAGGTCTCGATGCTGGCAATGACCTGGTCGGCCAGTGGCCGGCCCCATTCAGCGCGGAGGGTTTCACGTGAAACCTCCGCCCGATCCGATTGCCAGCGGGTTAGTTCGTCGAACCCGACGCCGGGACGGCGCAAGAGGTCGAAGAGGGCGTAGTCGCGGCTCAGCTCCGGCAGACCGTCCGTGGCTGGCGCCGGCCCCACCCGGGCAGCCTGCAGCCGGGCGGTTTCACGTGAAACCAACGCCTGCTTGCGCTCGAATGCCACCCAGCGAGCATCGGGGACGACGCCGAGGCGGCGGCCGATCTCCGTCAGGCGCACGTCGGCGTTGTCCTCGCGCAGGTGCAGCCGGTACTCGGCACGGCTGGTGAACATCCGGTACGGCTCGGTGACGCCCTTGCTCACCAGGTCGTCGACCAGGACGCCGAGGTAGGCCTGGTCGCGGGAAGCCACCCAGGGGGCGTCGCCACGGACGGCAAGGGCGGCGTTGATGCCGGCATGCAGCCCCTGCGCTGCCGCTTCCTCGTAGCCGGTGGTTCCGTTGATCTGGCCGGCGAAGAACAGGCCGTTGATCGCCTTGGTCTCGAAGCTCGGCTTCAGTGCACGCGGGTCGAAGTAGTCGTACTCGATCGCATATCCCGGACGGACCACGTGCGCGTCCTCCAGCCCGGCGATCGAATGCACTGCGTCTAGCTGCACCTGGAACGGCAGCGAGGTCGAGATGCCGTTGGGGTAGACCTCGTGCGTCGTCAGGCCCTCGGGCTCGAGGAAGATCTGGTGCGAGTCCTTGCCGGCGAAGCGATTGACCTTGTCCTCGATGCTCGGACAGTAGCGCGGACCGACGCCGTCGATCTTGCCGGTGAACATCGGGCTCTCGGCGAAGCCGGAGCGGATGATCTCGTGGGTGCGGGCGTTGGTCTGGGTGATCCAGCACGAGACCTGGCGCGGGTGGCGCGCCGGATCGCCGAGGAAACTGAACACAGGCACATCGGTCAGCGCATCCTCGCCCGGGGCGGCGCCGTCGCCCGGCTGCTCGAGCAGGCGGCGGTAGTCGATGGTGCGGCCGTCCAGCCGGGGCGGCGTGCCGGTCTTCAACCGTCCCTGGGGCAACTTCAGTTCCTTCAGGCGCGCGGAAAGGGTCACGGCCGCCGGGTCGCCGGCCCGCCCGCCGACATGGCTCTGCAGGCCGATATGGATCTTGCCGTCGAGAAAGGTGCCGGCAGTCAGAATCACCGCCGCGCAAGAAAAGCGAACGCCCACTTGCGTCGCAACCCCTGTCACACGGTCACCGGTGACGATCAGATCGTCACACGCCGCCTGGAACAGCCAGAGGTTCGGCTGGTTTTCCAGGCGGCGGCGGATCGCCGCGCGATAGAGCACCCGATCCGCCTGGGCGCGCGTCGCGCGCACTGCCGGACCCTTCGAGCCATTGAGGATGCGAAAGTGGATGCCGGCCTCGTCGGCCGCCTCGGCCATCGCCCCGCCGAGCGCATCGATCTCCTTGACGAGATGGCCCTTGCCGATCCCGCCGATCGACGGGTTGCAGCTCATCTGCCCGAGGGTCTCGAGCGAATGGGTCAGGAGCAGCGTAGCCGCGCCCGCGCGCGCAGCGGCGAGCGCCGCCTCGGCGCCGGCATGGCCGCCGCCGACGACGATGACATCGAACTGCTTGGGAAAATGCATGCGGCCGCTCCAGCGAGGGCCGATTGTATTTTTTCCGCGCCTCTCAGACGGCCGCGGGGTCGCGCAGCATCTCGGTGTGGTCGATGCCGTCCTCGAGATAGGGCGCGCCGACGGCGACGAAGCCGAACTCTTCATAGAAGCGCTCGAGCCGGGTCTGCGCCGAGATGCGGATCGCGCCGCCCGGCCAGACCTCGGTCGTGCAGGCGATCGCCCGCGCCACCAGCGCGCGGCCGAGGCCGATCCCGCGCCCGGCACCGAGCGTGATCACCCGGCCGATCGACGCCTCCGGATACTTCACGCCGGGATCGAGCACCCGGGCATAGGCGAGCGGCTCGCGCTGCACTGGCGACCACGCCGCCAGGTGCCAAGCCGACTCGTCGCAGCCGTCGACATCGAGATAGATGCACTGCTGCTCGATCGCGAAGACGTGCTGCCGGGCCGCGTAGATGTGCTGCAGCTCGCGCACGCCGAGGTCGTCGAAGCGACACCAGCGCCAGGCGAGGTCGGCGGGCGCGCTCACTTCAGCGCCGCCTGCCGCAGCATCCGGGCGACGAACCAGACGCCGACAAGCGTCAGGACGATGCAGACGCCGAGCGGAATCAGCACCTGCGGCAGCGTGAAGTCCTCGCCCTTCAGCACCCAGGTCATCAGGGTGTTCTGCGCCAGCGCCGGCACCCAAAGGTGCCAGGGCGACTGGCTGCCGAGATTGAAGACGTTCACCAACGGCAGCAGCGAGGTCGCGAGGATGACGATGCTCGAGCTCGCCTGCGCTTCCTTGAAGGTCTTGCAGCGGATCGCCACCGCCATCAGCACCGCCGACAGCGCGGCGGCGAACGGCAGCAGCACCGCCATGAAGAGCAGGGCCTCGCGCGGCCCGTACTGAAACAAGGCGGCCAGGGTGTCGCTGCGCAGCACCCACTGCCCGGGCAGGAAGCTGAAGCAGCTCAGCACCGCGATCAGCATGCTCACGCAGGCCACCGCCCCCCATTTGCCGACCACCAGCGCCCAGCGCTCGGTCGGATTCATCAGCAAGGGCTCGAGCGAGCCGCGCTCGCGCTCGCCGGCGGTGGTGTCGAGCGCCGCGGTGAGGGCGCCGTAGAGCACCGCCATCATCACGAAGTAGGGAATCATGCCGGTGATCCGCGTCGCCCGTGTCTGCTGATTGGCGAGATCGCGCTCTTCGACGCGCATCGGCTCGAGCACCTGCACCGCGACGCCGCGCAGCGCCAGGTTGAGCACGGCGCGCTCGCGGCTGAAACCGTTGAGGAGCCGCTCGATCCGCGCCGTCGCCGCCTCCGAGCGCTGGTTGGCGCTGTCGGAGACGATCTCGACGACCGGGGCGTCGCCACGCGCGAGCGCGGTCTCGAAATCGTCCGGCACCACCACCACCGGATCGAGGAACTCTGACTTGCGCAGCTGCGCCTCGTAGTCGCTGGGCGGCGTCTTCACGCTGTAGGTCTGCCGCTCGAGGAAGTTCTGCAGCGTCGGCGCGTTTGCCACGCCGGCGACATAGACCTCGCGCAGCTCGGCGCGCGACTCCAGCGAAGCGACGAGGCCGGAGACGCCGAGCAGCGCCAGCGGCCCGAGCAGCACCGAGGACACCAGCACCGTCATCAGCGTCCGCCGATCGCGCAGGGCATCGGTCAGCTCCTTGCGAAGCACCGTGATGGCGGCGGCGAGGCTCGGCTTCATGCCGGTAAGGCCGCTGCCGCGGGCGGGAACGCGAGGCGGACGAAGGCCTCCTCGAAGTCGCGCTGCCCGGTGCGCTCGAGCAGCTCGGCGACCGTGCCGCGGGCCACCGTACGGCCCTCGGCGACGACGACGACGCTGTCGCAGAGCCGTTCGACCTCCTGCATGATGTGGGTCGAGAAGACGATGCACTTGCCGCCGCCGGCCGGCGTGCGCAGCCAGCGCAGGCTGTCGCGCAGGGCACGGGTGGCGAGCACGTCGAGGCCGTTGGTCGGCTCGTCGAGGACGATGTTGGCCGGGTCGTGCACCAGCGCCCGCGCCAGCGCCGTCTTCATCCGCTCGCCCTGGCTGAAGCCTTCGGTGCGCCGGTCGAGCAGCGCCGTCATGTCGAACATGCGCGCCAGGTCCTGGGCACGCGCGTCGGCGGCGACGCGCTCCATGCCCTGGAGCGTGCCGTAGTAGATGATGTTCTCCCGCGCCGTCAGGCGCGGATAGAGGCCGCGCGAGTCGGACAGCACGCCCATCCGCGCCAGCACCTCGCGCGGCCGCTCGACCACGTCGATGCCGTCGACCGAAAGGCGCCCGGCCTCCGGCGTGATCAGCCC
>DATCGH010000725.1:0-12069 GCA_036509055.1 Caldimonas sp. | reverse complement strand
CGGGTATAGTGGGATTCATGTTCGACGTGCTCGTATATCTCTATGAGAACTACTGGCGCCCCGATGCGTGCCCCGAGCACGAGCAGCTGACGCGAAAGCTCAGCTCGGTCGGATTCGAACCCGACCGAGCTGAGCTTTCGCGTCAGCTGCTCGTGCTCCGGGCACGCATCGGGGCGCCAGTAGTTCTCATAGAGATATACGAGCACGTCGAACATGAATCCCACTATACCCGAGCGATCCTTTCCGACACGGTGCCGCGGATGAACGGCGTCGGGTGGCGCCGTCGTTTCTAGCTCCGCTCCACCCTCTGAAACACCTGCCCCGGCAGGCGGGCCACGCGGCCGGCGAGCTCGAGGTCGAGCAGGCGCGCCGAGAGCTCGGCCGCGCCCATGCCGGTGCGGGCGACGAGGGCGTCCAGGCTCATCGGATCGAAGCCAAGTGCAGCCAGTACCGGATCGGGCTTGCCCGATCGCGGCGGCTCGACCGTCCCGGAGCGGCCGGCGGGCGCAGGCCGGGCGAGGCTGAACTCCTCGAGGATCTCGCCAGCGCTGTCGACCAGCTTGGCGCCCTGCTTCAGCAGGGCATTGCAGCCGCGCGCCTGGGGCGAGTGGATCGATCCGGGAATGGCGAAGACCTCGCGTCCGGCCTCCAGAGCGAACCGGGCGGTGATCAGGGAGCCGGAGCGCATCGCCGCCTCGACCACCAGGGTGCCGCGTGCCAGGCCGGCGATGATGCGGTTCCTGATCGGGAAGTTCTCGGGCCGGGAGGCAGTGCCGATCGGGAACTCGCTGACGAGGAGGCCCGTGGCGGCGATCCGGTGCGCGAGCGCCCGGTGCCGGGCCGGGTAGACGAGGTCGAGGCCGGTGCCGACGACGGCGATCGTCCCGCCGGCCGTGCCCGCCGCCTGACCTTCCAGGGCGCCCTCGTGGGCGGCGCCGTCGATGCCGAGCGCCAGCCCCGAGACGACCACCAGCCCGGCCCGGCTCAGGTGGCTGGCGAAGGCGCGAGCGTTCTCCAGTCCCTGGGCGGTCGGATTGCGGCTGCCGACGATGGCGATCGCGTCGGCGCCAAGCAGCTCGATCCGGCCTTCGACGTATAGAAGCGTCGGCGGGTCGGCGGTTTCGAGCAGCGATGCCGGATAGCGCGGGTCGCCGAGCACCAGCACGTCGCGACCGCTGCCTGTCGCATCGGCCGGTCGGCCGTCGAGCCAGGCGAGGGTGGCGGCGAGCAGGCCAGCGAACCCTGTAGGCTCCGCCGCCAGCGCCGTTGCCGCGGCGTCACCGACCAGCGGCCGGCGCGCTGCGGTCGAGGCGTCGAGCACCCGCTGCGGCGAGCCGAACTCGGCGAGCAGGCGCCGCGCGGCGTCGCGGCCGACACCGGGGGTGCCGACGAGGCGCAGCCACGCGGCCAGCTCGTCGCGGTCGATCATCGTCAGGGCTGCCGCGGTCCGAGGGGCCGGGCAGAGGTCGCCGGGTTCGCGGCAGAGGCCGCCGCGATCAGGGCTGCGCGAACAGGTCGCCGGGCGAGACCGGCTCGCTCACCGACAGGATCAGCGCGTACGACATGCGCTCGAACACCCGGAACACGAACAGCACGCCGTGGCGCTCGTCCGGGAGCTTGATCCAGGTCTTCCTGCGGCCGGTTTCGGTCGGGTCGACCACGACCTTGCCGTTGCGGTAGAGCGCGAGCACGTGGCCGCGCTCGATGCCGTCGTTCAGGCCGCGATTGATGGAGACGATCTGGTTCTGGCCGGCGGTGAGGGCGTCGCCGTAAATCGAGACGATCTGGCCGCTGATCGGCGCCGCCGGCGGGTGCGGAGCGTAGTTGGTGTACTCGCGGGCCGGCACCGGGGCGAGCCGGTCGCCGACCCCGGCTTCCATGCGGATGTTGGTCACCGTGAAGGTGGCCGGAATGATCTCGGCCTTGCCGTCCGGGCCGGTGCGGGTGCCGCCCTCGACCGTGTATTCCGAGGCGCCGACGTAGGTGGCCTCGTAGCCGAGGATCTCCTTGGTGGTCGGGTCGACCAGCGGCCGCGGCTGGCGGAAGATGCGGTACTCGCGCTCGGCGCCGAGCTCGCCGCGAACGTAGGCGGTGTCGCCGCGGGCGAGGATGACGCGCCCTTCCTGCGTGGCGACGATGCGCGGCGCGGTGGCGAGCTGGTTGGTCTCGAAGATCACCGCCTCGTTGAGGAAGGGCTCGATCAGGTTGAACGGGATCGAGGCGATGCCGTAGAAGGCGATGTCCTTGGCGCGCACGTGCGGCTGCAGCTTGCCGTCGCCGCTGACGCCGCCGCCGACCTGCGCGCCCATGCGCAGGCGCGCACGGCCGTCCGACTTGTCGAGGAACAGCACCTGGCCGGGAAAGATCAGGTGGGGATTCCTCACCTGGTCCATGTTCATGCCCCAGAGCTCGGGCCAGCGCCAGGGACTCTTCAGGTACAGGCTCGAGATGCCCCAGAGCGTGTCGCGGTTCTTGACGGTGTAGATGTCGGGCGCGTCCGGCTTGATCTCGCTGAGCGGCACGCCGGCCTCGGCGGCGCGCTTGGCCGTGGCCCGCTGCTCGGGGGTGATCGGAAAATTCGGCTCGGCCGCGGCCGCGAGCCCGGCCGCTCCGGCGATCGCGACGCCCAGCGAGAGGGCGACGGCGCTGCGGGCGGGGGCGAGAATCGGCGCAGGATGGGTTCGACGGCTCATGAAGGCGGGTCTCGTTGCGCGCGGGCGCGTTTCCCGCGGGTTCTCGGTTGCTCGGCCGTCCGTTCGCGCCAAGGGCGCAATCCGGGGTTGTTTCCACCGCCCTCGCCGCAGTCACGGCGGTTCGGCGAAAATCCTCACTCTGTCTCGCAGATTCTGCCCATAAAGCCTTGATATCGCAACGAAACTGGCCCGCGCAGACCCCTTGGCGTGAGACGTTTCACACCGCTTTGCGTTGCACTGCGTCCACAGTGGGCGCCCGCTGAATCGAACTGTCACAAATGTCCCGTCTTTCGATACTTCGCTACCCCGACCCGCGCCTGTACACCGTTGCCCGGCCGGTGACCCAGGTCGATGCGCGCGTCCGCCGCCTCGTCGACGACATGCTGGAGACGATGTACGAGGCCGAAGGCGTGGGTCTGGCGGCGACCCAGGTCGACGTGCACGAGCGGGTCATCGTCATCGACGTCTCCGAAGCGCGCGATGCGCCGATCGTCCTGATCAACCCCGAGCTGACCGAGACCAGCGAGGAGATGATGCTCGGCGACGAAGGGTGCCTCTCGGTGCCTGAGATCTACGACAAGGTGCCGCGTCACGCGCGGGTGACGGTGCGGGCGCTCGACCGCAACGGCGAGACGCGCGACCTGGCGACCGAGGGCCTGCTTTCGGTGGCGGTGCAGCACGAGATGGATCACCTCCTGGGCAAGGTCTTCGTCGACTACCTGAGCCCGCTCAAGCGCGCGCGCATCAAGACCCGGATGCTGAAGAAGACGCGCGAAGAAGCGCGCGCCTAGGGCGACCGATGCGTCTCGCGTTCGCGGGCACGCCGGAATTCGCACGCGTCGGGCTGGAACGGCTACACGCCGCCGGCCACGAGATCGCGCTCGTGCTCTGCCAGCCGGACCGGCCGGCGGGCCGGGGCATGAAGATCGAGCCGGCGCCGGTCAAGGCCTTCGCCCTCGCCGAGGGCATGACGGTGGCGCAGCCGCGGGGCCTGCGCCTCGATGGCCGCTTCGCCGGCGACGCGGCGGCGGCGCGCGCGGCGCTCCTTGCGGCCGCACCCGAGGCGATCGTCGTCGCCGCCTACGGCCTGATCCTGCCGCCCTGGCTCCTGGAGTTGCCGCGGCTGGGCTGCATCAACATCCATGCGTCGCTCCTGCCGCGCTGGCGCGGCGCCGCGCCGATCCAGCGGGCGATCGAGGCGGGCGATGCGGAGACCGGCGTCACCCTGATGCAGATGGACGCCGGCCTCGACACCGGGGCCATTCTGCAGGTCGAGGCGACGCCCATCGCCGGCGACGACACCAGCGTGACCCTGCTGCCGCGCCTCGCCGCCCTCGGCGGCGACCTGGCGGTGCGTGGCCTCGCCGATGCCGCCGCCGGCCGGCTGCAAGCCCGGCCGCAGCCGGAAGCCGGCGTCACCTACGCGGCCAAGATCGCCAAGGCTGAGGCGGCGATCGACTGGCGTCAGCCGGCCGAGGTGATCGAGCGGCGGCTGCGCGCCTTCGATCCGTTTCCGGGCGCGCGCAGCGCCCTCGCCGGCGAGACGATCACCTGCTGGCGGGGTGCGGTTCGTCCCCTTCCCGCCGGCGCCGCTGCGCCCGGGGAGATCGTGGCCGCGGCGGACGGCGCGATCACCGTCGCCTGCGGCCAGGGCGCGCTCGCCCTCCTCGAACTGCAGCGCCCCGGCGGGCGACGGATGACGGCCGCGGAGTTCCTGCGCGGCCGCTCGCCCGCGCCCAGGGCGAAGTTCGAGCTGCCGCCGACGCCGGTCGCATCCGGCGGCGCCGGCGGCGTTTGAACTCCGGGCCGCCGGACCCATCTACCGGAGTGCGCCGATCGGGCGCGTTTCCACCGAAGCTGGAGCGACATGTTCAACCTGCTGAAAACGGCAGTCCTGATGGCGGCGATCACGGCCCTGTTCATGGCCGTCGGCGCATTCATCGGCGGGCAACAGGGCATGGCCGTGGCACTCGTCATCGCCCTCGGCCTCAACTTCTTCAGCTACTGGTTCTCCGACAAGCTGGTGCTGAAGATGTACAACGCCCGCGAGGTCGACGCGACCTCGGCGCCGCAGTTCCATTCGATGGTGCGCGAGCTGGCGACCAAGGCTGGCTTGCCGATGCCGCGTGTCTACGTCATCGACGAGCCCGCCCCCAACGCCTTCGCCACCGGCCGCAATCCGGAGCATGCGGCCGTCGCCGCCACCACCGGCATCATGCGAGTGCTCACCGACCGTGAGCTGCGCGGCGTGATGGCGCACGAGCTCGCCCACGTCGCCCACCGCGACATCCTGATCTCGACCATCAGCGCCACCATGGCCGGTGCGATCTCGATGCTCGCCAACTTCGCGATGTTCTTCGGCGGCCGGGACGAGGAGGGCCGTCCGGCCAATCCGATCGCCGGCCTGGCGGTGGCGCTCCTGGCGCCGATTGCCGCTGGCCTGATCCAGATGGCGATCAGCCGGGCGCGCGAGTTCGAGGCTGACCGTGGCGGCGCCGAGCTGTCCGGCGACCCGCAGGGCCTGGCCTCGGCGCTGCAGAAGATCCAGGCCTACGCCCGCGGCACGCCGCTGCCGGCGGCCGAGCGCAACCCGGCGACGGCGCAGATGATGATCGTCAACCCGTTGCTCGGGGGTGGTCTGAAGAGCCTGTTTTCGACCCACCCGTCGACCGAGGAACGGGTCGAGCGATTGCTGGCGATGGCGCCGATGTCGGGCACGATGCGCCGGGTCTGACGGCGGCGCCTCAAGTCGGCTGCAGGGCGACCGATATTGCGGACGAAGCCTTTCGTCCGCCATGCGCCCCAAGACCTCTCTTTTCCGCCTCGCGATCGTCGTCGCCGCCGGCCTGCTCGGCGGCTGCGACATGCTCGGCATCGAATCGGCCGAGAAGATCGCCGCCGCGCGGGAAGCCGACGGCCGGGCGATCGGCGGTGCCTGCCGCCACGCCGGCCGGGCGATCGAGGACTGCTACGCCATCTACAAGAAGGCCGACCGTGCCTCGGTCTTCGCCGGCTGGCGCGACATGAACGACTACATGCGCGAGAACAAGATCGAGCCGGTCGTGCCGCAGCTTGCCGCCCAGGCCGGACCGGTCGTACCTGCGGCGCCCGCCGCCAAGCCGGCGGCCGCCACCGAGACGCACTAGCGGCGCTGCCGGCGCGCTCCGGTCACCCCGGAGCCTTCTTCACCTCGAATTCGCCGACCACGACCCGCTGGCCGCCCTGGCTCCTGAGCCGGAGCGTCGTCCGCTTGTCCTGCTGCGCGGCGGTGCCGAAGCCGCTCGACAGCCACAGCATCAGGCCCGTGCTCGATGTGAGCACCTGCTGACGGTGACCAAAGAAGTTGGCTTCGACCCGGTATTTGCCCGGCTTGGCGACCTTCAGCGAGAACTCCTCGGGTCCGTAGCCGCCGGTCGCGTCGCGGCTGATGGTGCCGCCCTGCCAGGAGAGGTTGCGGCCGTAGTAGACCTCGTCGCCGTTCGGATCGATCACATGCAGATCGACGTCGGTCGCGTCGGCGTCCCAGGCGAGGACCACGCGCACGTCGAGCGGCAGGTTGCGGAGCAGCCGCGGCTCGATCGCGGCGACGTCGACCGGCCGGCCTTCGCGCGCCGCCCGGGCGACGATGCCGTTGAGCTCGGCGAGGGCGATCAGGTCGATGTCTGGAAAGCGCCCGTCCCAGCGGCCGGTGACCACCTCGTACAGCCGGTCGACCGCCTTCTGCGCCTGGCCCGCCTCGGCCAGCGCCAGGCCCAGGTCGCGATGCGACTGTGGCTCGTTCGGCGCCAGCTCGAGCACCCGTTCGAACAGGGGTACGGCGTTCGCCACCTCGCCCGCCTGCTGCAGCCGGTAGGCGAGCAGGCGCAGCACCTGCCGGTTCTGCAGGTCCATCTCGGCCAGGTTCGACAGGATCCGCAAGGCCAGCGCGCGCTCGCCCTGGGCGAGGAAGAACTCGGCGGCGTCGAGGAAGAAGCCGACGTTGAGCGCGTTGCCGCCGCGCTCGTCGAGGTAGATGGCGCGGCGCGCCGCCGGCTCGGCCGCCTCGAGCCGCTTCAGCCATGCGGCGTTGCTCGCCGCCGGCTGCAGGGCGATCGAGATGCTGGTCGGGCTCGAGCCGCCGCCCGAGCCGTCCTTCTTCGCCGCCTCCAGCGAATTGGTCGCGGCCATGCGGCCGGCGAGCTGCATCGACGGCGCCGGGAGAGTCGCCGGCATCGCCTGCTGCCGGGCTTTGTCGCTGCGCGAATCGTCGGCCTCGGCGGCAGGGCGCTCGCGGCGCGCCTCCCGCATCGTGCCGATGGCGTCTTGCGGACCGGCCGACTTCGCGATCGCCAGGGGCATCGGCGCTTCCTTCGGGAAGTCGCGGTTCCACCAGGCCACGCGCGCCTCGAAGCGTTGCACCACCTGCGCCAGCCGGTCGGCGTCGCTCTGCTGCTTCGTCTTCTGCATCGTCGCCGCCATCCGCTCGTAGGCCTCGCGCAAGGCCGGCGGCGGCTCGATCTCGTGCCGGACGTAGTCGTCGACGCGCTCGAGCACGAGCAGCGAGGTCTCGCGCGTCGCCAGGCCGAAGCGCTGGCCGAGCTCGCGGATCCGCACCTTGTGCAGGCGGGCCTCGCCTTCGAGCGATGCGAGCGTCAACCGCGCCCATTGCACGCCGGCCAGGCGCGAGGCGTTCTGGCGCGCGTCGATGCGGACGACGCGATTCGTGACGGCGCCGTCGCCGCCGCGCAGGCGCAGCGTCAGCTCGGCGCTGCGCGCGGTCATGACGCCGGCGAGCATCACCCGGCCAGCGGCGGCGTGGCGCGACTGGACCGCGATGTCCCTGGCGCCGAGCGCGCTCGTCTCGAGCAGCTCGGTGCCGCGCGAGAGCAGCATGGCCGCCGCCTGCTCGTGGGTCAGCGCCTGCAGGTCGATGCTGCGGCCGCCGCTGGTCTCGGCCAGCGCACGCAGGGCGGCGGGGTCGCCGCTCGCGCTGCTGGCGATCGTGAACACCGGCACCGGGAACGACAGCCGCCAGGGCGCGCCGTAGTTCGCCAGGCCGTCGCTGAACCACAGGGCTTCGGCCGAGACGCCGTCGTGGCGCACCGCGCCGAGGTTGCTGGCGCCGTCGTACACCGTCGTCTGCAGGGCGTGGCGCAGGGCCGACCAGTCGCCGCGGCGAACGCTGAAGCGCTCCGCCGGGAAGGCGACGTCGGCGACGCGTACCAGGGTGACCTCGCTGTCGCCGGCGCGGCGGAAGTAGGCGTCGAGCAAGGCCTGCTCGCGATCGAACTGGCGCTGCGCGCCCGAGCCCGAGGCGTCCCAGACGATCTGCACGCTCTTCGGCAGCGGCCGCGGCCCGCTGCGCTCGGCCACCGGCAGGGTGAGGGCGAAGAAGGTTTCGCCGTTGCGCTCCTCGGTCGTGACCTCGAGCGCGCTGCCGTTCGCGGCAGGGGCGTGGATGCGCAGGCTCTCGCGCGGCAGCGTCGCCTCGGCGATCGACCGGCGGGCGCTGAAGCCGCCGCGCGGGTCGCGCTCGAAGGCGAGGCCGAGCGGGTTGCCGCTCTCGACCTCCGGCTGCACCTGCGCGCCGGCATAGCGGAGCGTGAGGTCGAAACGCGGCACCGAGGCGGCGTAGGCCAGCGGCAGCACCAGCCGGGCCGGCGCCGCCTCCACCAGCGTCAGCACGACGGTGCGGCTCTTGCCCGGGTTGAGCGGATAGACGCGCAGCTCGTAGTTGTTGCCGAGGGTCGTCTGCAGCAGGCCGGGGTCGACGCGGCGCCGGGTGATGTCCTCGAACACCTGCTCGGCGCGCGCCTTCTCCACCGGCACGGCGTCGCGCATCTGGCCGTCGATGTCGAGGGCGAAGCCGCTCACCACCTGGCCGGCGCCGAGGGGGAACTGGAGCTTCCCCTCGAGGATGCGGGCGTTCGGGTTGAAGAATTCCATCTGCACCCGGGTCTCGGCGACGCCCGCGGCGACCTCGACGTCGATCCGCAGCGACTGCAGGCGCACCGGCTGTTCGGCGCCGGCGACGACCAGCGCCGGCGGTCGCCAGCCGCCCGGCGGCGGCGCCGCCACCTGCGGTCTCGGCTGAGCGAGCGCGCCGGTGGTCGTGGCGCCGAGGCCGGCGAGGAGGGTGAAGATCGCGGTGCGTCGGGTGGTGCGAGCGAACATGGTCGTCGGTCTTTCGCCAAGAAAGGTGAAGGGGCGAGGCGGATCGGCCTCGCGGTGTGGAACGTGCGACCGGGCCGTTCGGGGTGAAATCGGAAGGTCCGGCGGGGCCGATGCCTAAAATCGCCGCTTTGCCGTCGCGAATGAGTTCCTTCCTCCGCCTCACCGATCTCGCCGCGCGCGGCGCCCTGGCCGGCAGGCGGGTCTTCATCCGTGCCGACCTGAACGTGCCGCAGGACGACGCCGGCCGGATCACCGAAGACACGCGGATTCGCGCCTCGCTGCCCTGCATCCGCACGGCGCTCGAGGCCGGCGCCGCGGTCATGGTCACTTCGCACCTCGGCCGCCCGACCGAGGGCGAGCCCAAGCCCGAGGACTCGCTCGCGCCGGTGGCGGCGCGGATCGCCGAGCTGCTTGGCCGGCCGGTGCCGCTGCGGACGAAATGGGTCGACGGCGTCGCGGTCGCGCCCGGCGAGCTGGTGGTGCTCGAGAACTGCCGCCTCAATCGCGGCGAAAAGAAGAACGATCCGGCGCTGGCGAAAAAGATGGCCGCGCTCTGCGACGTGTTCGTCAACGACGCCTTCGGCACCGCCCACCGCGCCGAGGCGACGACCTACGGCATCGCCGAGTTCGCCCCGCTGGCCTGTGCCGGCCCACTGCTCGCCGCCGAGATCGACGCGCTGACCCAGGCGCTGGCCGCGCCGGCGCGGCCGCTGGTGGCGATCGTCGCCGGCAGCAAGGTTTCGACCAAGCTGGCGATCTTGCAGAGCCTCGCCACCCGGGTCGACCGGCTGATCGTCGGCGGCGGCATCGCCAACACCTTCCTCCTCGCCGCCGGGCTGCCGATCGGCAAAAGCCTGGCCGAGCCGGCGCTGCTCGGCGAGGCGCGCGCCGTCAGCGAAGCGATGCGCTCGCGCGGCGCCGAGGTGCCGGTGCCGGTCGACGTCGTCACCGCCAGGGAATTCAAGGCCAACGCCGCGGCGACCGTGAAGCCGGTTGCCGCGGTCGAGGCCGACGACCTGATCCTCGACATCGGCCCGAAGACGGCGGCGACGCTGGCCGAGATGCTGAAGTCGGCCGGGACGATCGTCTGGAACGGCCCGGTGGGGGTGTTCGAGTTCGACGCCTTCGCCGCCGGCACCGAGACCATCGCCCGGGCGATCGCCGCCTCGAAGGCGTTCAGCATCGCCGGCGGCGGCGATACGCTGGCGGCGATCGCCAAGTACGGCATCGAGAAGGACATCGGCTACATCTCGACCGGCGGCGGCGCCTTTCTGGAAATGCTCGAAGGCAAGACCCTGCCGGCGATCGAGATCCTCGAACGCCGGGCTCGCGACCCCCAAGGAAGCTGATGGACATCACCACGCCACGCGCCACCAAGATCGTCGCCACCCTCGGCCCGGCGTCGAGCTCGGCCGAGGTGCTGGAACGGATGCTGCGCGCCGGCGTCGACGTCGTCCGCCTCAACTTCTCGCACGGCACGGCGCGGGACCACATCGACCGGGCCGCCCTGGTTCGGGAGGTCGCGAAGGCGGTCGGCAAGGAGGTCGCGATCATGGCCGACCTGCAGGGGCCGAAGATCCGGGTCGGCAAGATGGAAGGCGGCAAGACCATGCTCGAGCCGGGTGAGAAGCTGGTGCTCGACGCTGCCTACACCGGGCTCGGCACGAGCGAGCGCGTCGGCCTCGACTACAAGGAGCTGCCGCGCGACGTTCGTCCGGGCGACACCCTGCTGCTCAACGACGGCCTGCTCCGCCTGGTGGTCGATGCGGTGCGCGGCGAGGAGGTGCACACCCGCGTCGTCGTCGGCGGCGTCCTGTCGAACAACAAAGGCATCAACAAGGCCGGCGGCGGCTTGACCGCGCCGGCGCTGACCGCCAAGGACATGGAGGACATCAAGGTCGCGATGTCGTTCCAATGCGAATACCTGGCGGTGAGCTTCCCGAAGAGCGCCACCGACATGGAGATGGCGCGCCAGCTCGCCAACGTTGCCGGCGAGGCCTCACGGCACAAGCCGCAGCTGATCGCCAAGATCGAGCGCAGCGAGGCGATCCCGGCGCTCGAGGCGATCCTCAAAGCGTCCGACGGGATCATGGTGGCGCGTGGCGACCTGGCGGTCGAGGTCGGCAACGCGGCGGTGCCGGCGCTGCAGAAGCGGATGATCAAGATGGCCCGGGAGATGGACCGGATCACCATCACCGCGACGCAGATGATGGAGTCGATGATCGTCAACCCGGTGCCGACCCGCGCCGAGGTGAGCGACGTCGCCAACGCCGTGCTCGACGGCACCGACGCGGTCATGCTCTCGGCCGAGACCGCCGCCGGCCGCTATCCGGTGGAAACGGTCGAGATGATGGCCTCGATCTGCGTCGAGTCCGAGCGTTCGGAGGAAATATCGCTCGACGCCGGCTTCACCAACAAGACCTTCGGCCGGATCGACCAGTCGATCGCCATGGCGGCCCTCTTCACCGCCTATCACCTCGGCTGCAAGGCGATCCTCGCCCTCACCGAGTCAGGCTCGACCGCGCTCTGGATGAGCCGGCAAAAGATTCACGTGCCGATCTTTGGCATCACGTCGCAGATCCGCAGCCAGCGGCGGATGGCGATGTACCGCAACGTCACGCCGCTCCTGATGCCGAGCTTCGCCGACCGCGACGAGGCGCTCAAGCACGCCGAGGAACTGCTGGTCGAGCAGGGTGTGCTGAAGCCCGGCGATACCTACGGCATCACCTGCGGCGAGCCGATGGGCTATCCGGGGGGCACCAACATGTTGAAGGTGGTGCGCGTCGGCTGAGCGCACCTCCCCCGCGTTCGCGGGATTATTTTCAGCCCTTATACGCAGGGTGCACGCGGCGTGGGCACTTTCGCACGGGATGGCATGGCACGACGATTGCCTCGGGCTCTAAACTCAGCGGGGCATCTCGCCAGGAGACGGCTTGTCCGCAAAATGCTCATGACCCCACCCGCGCCCCGGCCCCTTCGCCTTTCCACCGCCTCGCTCGCGATCGTCGCCCTGGCGCTGACGGCGGCGCTCGCCGGCTGCGGCGACAAGAAGGAGAAGTCGCCGAGCCAGACCGCGGCCAAGGTGAACAAGGAAGAGATCACCGTCCACCAGATCAACCTGGTGCTCGGCCAGCAACGCGCCGCATCTCCCGGGCAGGCCGCCTCGGCGGCCAGCGTCGCCCTGGAACGCCTGATCGACCAGGAGTTGGCGCTGCAGAAGGCG
>DATCGH010000724.1:0-2109 GCA_036509055.1 Caldimonas sp. | reverse complement strand
AAGTGCGTTTCGCCGCGGTCAACCACGCTTGTGTACGCCGCAGTTTCTAAGTCGCGGTCTGCCGTTCACCGCCGTGCATCGCAGCGGCACATGCGCCCGCGCGGAAGCCATCGCGCGAGAACGAGAATGCGGGGACGAGCTGGCGCAGCGCGCCGATATCACCAACCGACCAGGCATTGGCGAGCCGCCGAACGCCACTGCCCCCGTCTCCAATCACTCCGACGAGCCGCTCCAGGCAAACGGCGTTGGAGGCGTGCTGCCCGTTCTGCAGCCGTTCCTCGAAGGCGACCTCGGGAGCCGCAAAGTACGTGATCTTGATATGAGCTCTGCGCGCGAGCGGCGCCACCGCGAACCTGGCGCTGAATGCCTTCATGTCCATGGATTCCATGGCACTCACGACCAGTCGATCAGGTAGCCGCTGATCACGAAGAACACGTCGACGCCGACGAAGCCGCCCCGGAAGGTGCTGAAACCCGCATGGAACAGCATGACGGGCAGCACGGCAAGTGCGCGCAGACCATCGATCTCCCGGCGGTAGCCGATGTCTCCGGCATGCAGGAGGCGGGTGGCTGTCGGGGAAGGCAGCGCAGACCGCAGAGTATCCACGACTTGATTCGGTACGTTTAAAACAGGAAATAGCGCTGCGCCATCGGCAGCACCGTCGCCGGCTCGCAGGTGAGCAGGGCGCCGTCGGCGCGGACCTCGTAGGTCTGGGCGTCGACCTCGATCTTCGGCGTGCCGCTGTTCAGGACCATGCTCGCCTTGCCGATCGAGCGGGTGTGCCGCACCGGGATCGTCCGCTTCTTCAGGCCGAGCGCCTCGGGCACGCCGGCATCGATCGCCGCCTGCGAGACGAAGGTCACCGACGAGACCGCGAGGCCGCCGCCGAAGGCGCCGAACATCGGCCGCCAGTGCACCGGCTGCGGCGTCGGGATCGAGGCATTCGGATCGCCCATCGCCGCCGCCGCGATCATCCCGCCCTTGACCACGAGCGAGGGCTTGACGCCGAAAAACGCCGGCTTCCACAGCACCAGGTCGGCGAGCTTGCCGGGCTCGAGCGAGCCGACCTCGGCGGCGATGCCCTGCGCGATCGCCGGATTGATCGTGTACTTGGCGACATAGCGCTTGGCCCGGAAGTTGTCGTTGCGGTCCTTGGCCTCGGTCGCGTGGCGGCCGGCGGGCGGCGCCAGCCAGCCGCGCTGCGCCTTCATCTTGTGCGCGGTCTGCCAGGTGCGGATCACGACCTCGCCGACGCGACCCATCGCCTGGCTGTCCGACGACATCATCGAGAACACGCCCATGTCGTGCAGCACATCCTCGGCGGCGATGGTCTCGCGCCGGATCCGGCTCTCGGCGAAGGCCAGGTCCTCGGCGATGCCGGGGTCGAGGTGATGGCAGACCATCAGCATGTCGAGGTGCTCGTCGACCGTGTTGACGGTATAGGGCATGGTCGGGTTGGTCGACGACGGCAGCACGTTCGCCAGGCCCGCGGTCTTGATGATGTCGGGCGCGTGCCCGCCGCCGGCGCCCTCGGTGTGGAAGGTGGCGATCGCCCGGCCCTTGAAGGCGGCGATCGTGTCCTCGACGAAGCCCGATTCGTTGAGGGTGTCGGTGTGGATCGTCACCTGGATGTCGTGGCGTTCGGCGACGGCGAGGCAGTTGTCGATCGCCGCCGGCGTCGTGCCCCAGTCCTCGTGCAGCTTCAGGCCGCAGGCCCCGGCCTCGACCTGCTCCTCGAGCGGGCGCGGCTGGCTGGCGTTGCCCTTGCCCATGAAGCCGAGGTTCATCGGGAAGGCCTCGGCCGCCTTCAGCATCGAGTGGATGTGCCACGGGCCCGGCGTGCAGGTGGTGGCGAAGGTGCCGGTCGCGGGGCCGGTGCCGCCGCCGAGCATCGTCGTCACGCCGCTGGAGAGCGCCTCCTCGATCTGCTGCGGGCAGATGAAGTGGATGTGCGAATCGATGCCGCCGGCCGTCACGATCATCCCTTCACCGGCGATGATCTCGGTGCCCGGGCCGATGACGATGTCGACCCCGGGCTGGACGTCGGGATTGCCGGCCTTGCCCAGCCCCGCGATCCGTCCGGCCTTGATCGCGATGTCGGCCTTGACG
>DATCGH010000723.1:0-5879 GCA_036509055.1 Caldimonas sp. | reverse complement strand
CTCGTCCTGTCCGGCGGCGGCGCGCGCGGCGCCGCCCATGTCGGCGTCATCAAGGTGCTGCAGGAGCTGCAGGTGCCGATCGACTGCGTGGCCGGAACGAGCATGGGTTCGATCGTCGGCGGCGCGTATGCGACCGGGCTGACCACGGCGGAGATGGAGAAGACGCTGTCGGAGATCTCCACGCGGACCCTGCTCGACGAGAATCCGCCGCGCCAGGACCAGGTGATCCGGCGCAAGCTCGACGATCTCGAGCAGCTCTTCCCGGTCGAGGCCGGCCTCGACGGGCGCGGAATCTCGCTGCAGAAGGGCGCCATCTCGGGGATCGGCCTCGAAGCCGTGCTGCGCCGACTCGCGACCCGACCCGGCTACCTCGATTTCAACAAGCTGCCGATTCCCTATCGCGCGGTCGCGACCGACCTGATCACCGGCCAGGCGGTCGTCTTCAGCGAGGGCGAGCTGGCGTCGGTCATGCGCGCCAGCATGTCGGTGCCGGGCGCGATCGCGCCGGCGGAGATCGGCGGCAAGCTGCTTGTCGACGGCGGGCTGACAGACAACCTGCCGGTCGACGTCGCGCGCGATGGGCGCCGAGATCGTGATCGCCGTCAACCTGGGCACGCCGCTGTCGTCGCGCGAAGCGATCCAGAGCGTGCTCGGCGTGACGGCGCAGATGGTGAACATCCTCACCGTGCAGAACGTTCGCGCCTCGCTGGCTTCGCTGAAGCCGACCGACATCCTGATCGAGCCGCAGCTCGGAGGCTTCTCTGCGGGCGCCTTCGACGACATGGGGAAGACGGTGCCGATCGGCGAGGCGGCGGCGCGGGCCGTCGCCGACCGACTCGCTGCGCTCGCGTCCAGCCCCGCCGACTACGCCGCGTTCGAGCAGCGCCGCACCCAGGCAGTAGCGCCGGACACGCAGCCGGTCGACGCGATCCGTTTCACCGAGATGAAGCGCGTCAACCCCGAGGTGCTGAAGACGGAGATCGAGACCCGGCCCGGCGTACCGGTGCAGCCGGAGGTGCTCGACCGCGACATGCGGCGCCTGTTCGGCACCGGCGACTTCGAGCACGTCGACTACCGCATCGTCCGGGAAGGCGACAAGCGCATTCTCGACATCGACGCCGACGAGAAGTCCTGGGGTCCGGGCTATCTGCGCTTCGGGCTGGGCTTCAGCTACGACTTCAAGCGCAATGGCCTCTTCGACATCGCCGCGACCTTTCGCCGGACGTGGCTCAACAGCCTCGGCGGCGAGTGGCGCACCGACCTGCGGCTCGGCCACAACAGCCGCTTGCGCACCGGCTGGTACCAGCCGTTGTCGCTTTCGCATTCCTTCTTTGTCGAGCCGTACGCCGAGGCGCGCCGCGTCGCGCTCGATCTTTATCGCGACGACCTGCGGCTGGCGACCTACAACATGGACCGCCTGCGGGTCGGCGTCGACGTCGGCACCCAGGTCACCAAGTTCGGCGAGGCGCGAATCGGCCTTGCCGGCGGCACGCTGCGGCCGAGGCTGGAGAGCGGCCCCGAGCTGCTCGATCTCGGAAAGCCCCATATCGACCAGGCGGGTGCGACGCTCCGCCTCGTGTTCGACCAGCTCGACAACATCAACTTCCCGCGCTCGGGCGTGCTCGCGAGCACCGAGATCTTCGCCTCGCGCCGCGACCTCGGCGCGCACGACAACTACACCCGATGGGATCTGCTCGCGCAGGGCGCTGCCCGGCTCGGCGACAACACCTTCTCCATCGCCTTGCGCGGCGCCGGAACGCTGGACCACGACCTTCCGGCCTATGACCTGGTGCAGTGGGGCGGCTTCCTGCGCCAGTCGGGTCACCCGGTCAATTCGCTGATCGGCCAGAAGCTAGCGTTCGGCCGTCTCGTCTACACCTACAAGCTGATCGACCAGAAGATGTTCGACGGCGCCTACGCCGGCTTCTCGGTCGAGGGCGGCCGCATGTCGAAGACCTTGCTGCCGGACCAGGCGAACGGCTTTCTCACGTCGAGTGCGATCTTCCTCGGCATCGACAGTCCGATCGGGCCTTTCTACCTCGCCTGGGGCCGTTCCTCCGATGGCGCGAAGAGCGCCTACGTATTTCTGGGTCGTCCATGATGAAGCCCAACCTCGCGGCCATGGCGTCGATCCCGGCCGGCAGCTTCCTGATGGGCTCCGACCGGCACTATCCCGAGGAGGCGCCGGTGCACCGCGTCTCGGTGGATGCCTTCCACATCGACCGCCATGCCGTCACCAACGCCGAGTTCCGCCGCTTCGTCGAAGCGACCGGCCACGTGACAAGCGCGGAGCTGCCGGCCGACCCGGCGCAGTTTCCCGACGCCAAGCCCGAGATGCTCGTGCCCTCGTCGGTGGTCTTCCGCAAGACCGAGGGGCCCGTCGACCTGCGCAACCCGTACAACTGGTGGACCTTCATGCCTGGGGCCGACTGGCGTCATCCGCACGGCCGGGGGAGCTCGTTGCAAAGCCTGTGGCAGCACCCGGTCGTTCACGTGTCGTACGCCGATGCCGAAGCCTATGCCGCCTGGGCCGGCAAGGAGCTGCCGACCGAGGCCGAATGGGAGTACGCGGCCCGCGGCGGCCTGGAAGGCGCCGAGTTCGCATGGGGCGACGAGCTCTACCCCGAAGGCCGCAAGATGGTCAACAACTGGCAAGGCGAGTTTCCGTGGCAGAACCTGCTCGAGGACGGCCACGAGTGGACGGCACCAGTCGGGTCGTTCCCGGCCAACGGCTATAGCCTCTTCGAGATGACGGGCAACGTGTGGGAGTGGACCTGCGACTGGTATCAGGAGCACTCGAAGATCGAGCACGCCTGCTGCACGCTCGTCAATCCGCGGGGCGGGGAGCGCGACGCCAGCATCGACGTGCGCCGCTCGCATCTGCCGATCCCGCGCAAGGTGATGAAGGGCGGCTCCTATCTGTGCGCACCGAACTATTGCCGGCGCTATCGACCCGCCGCACGCATGGCGCAGGAGATCGACACGTCGACCTGCCACCTCGGCTTTCGTTGCGTGCTTCGTGCGCCGCTCGCCTGAAGCGGCCGCAGGCCGCCCCGACCTGCCGATGAGCACTCCGTGGCACCGCCTGCTGCTCGTCCTGGCCGTCGCAGCGTCGCCAGGCGTGGGCGCCCAGGCCCCCGCGGAGCCGGCCCCCCACGCAGAGACGGTCTTGCCGAAAACCGTTCCCGAGGCCCCGCGCCAGGGTCGCTCGCGCTTCTTCGACCCGGAGGACGGGCAGCTCGATCTCAGCTACTTCCTCGAGAACGCCCGCGGGTTCCTGCCAATCCCCATCGTCATCACCGAGCCTGCCATCGGCTACGGCGGCGGCCTGGCCGGCATGTTCGTGCGGCCGCGCCGCGAAGCCGGCAGCGAGGGCTGGGCGCGCCCGAACCTCTCCGCCGTCGGCGGCTTCGCCACGGAGAACGGGACCCAGGGTGGGTTCGCGGCCGATGCCAGCCGCTGGCTCGAGGGCCGCCTGCGCACCACGGTCGGCGCCGCCACCGGAAAGGTCAACCTCGACTTCTACGGCCTCGGCGCCGATTCCGCCTCGCTGGATCAGAAGGTGCGCTACTCGCTGAACTTCAGTGGCGCGATCGCGCAGGCGAACTGGCAGCTCGCGCCCCAGTCGCCGTGGGCGGTCGGCCTGCGTTATGTCTATGCCGACGTGGATCCGAAGCTGCGCGAGGATTCCGCCCTGGGCGGTCTTTCCGTCGAGCCGCGGGTGAAAGTCTCGGCGCCCACTGCCGTCCTCGAATTCGACACCCGGGACAACCTCTTCACGCCGACCCAGGGCGTCTACGCCGAAACGTCCTACCTGGCCTCGCGCGAGGCCCTGGGCGCAAGCAAGGACTTCGAGCGCTTCGAGCAGATCGTGATGGGCTGGCTGCCGCTGGCGAATCGCATCACCCTCGGGGCGCGCGCCAACTACGCCTGGTCGTCGAACGGAACGCCGTTCTTCCTGCGGCCCTACATCCAGCTGCGGGGCGTTCCGGCGATGCGCTACCAGGGCGAGCGGATGGGCTCGGTCGAAGTCGAGGCGCGCTGGCCGGTCTCGGGTCGCTGGAGCGGCGTCGTCTTCGGCGGGGCCGGGTCTGCCCGAACCGAACGCGAGGCCTTCGACGGGACCCAGAGCGTCGGCAGCGGCGGCGCGGGCTTGCGTTACACGCTGGCGCGCAAGTTCGGCATGGATGTGGGCCTCGACGTGGCCCGCAGCTCGGGGACGACGGCGGTGTATCTCGTGGTGGGGAATGCATGGTTCCGCCCCTGAATCGTTGCTTCTCGCCCTCAGGGCTCGCCAAATCGGGTTGAGCGAGCTAACCTTGGCAGGCAGCCAGGATCGATTCACTAACACGAGGAGATAAAGCATGACAAGGAAGTTGGGATGGTTGGCCAGGATCGTCGTGATGTTTGCGTTGGGATTCACCATCGCCGGCGCCTCCGTTGCGCAGACGTCGGCAACCATCAATGCGCGCAAGTTCGAGGTGATCTCGGTCGATGGGGATCAGCTCGTCTTCCGCGACGAGCGCGGCACGAACACGCTGATCGTCCCCGACGGCTTCCGCTTCACGGTCGACGGCAAGCAGCTGGCCGTCGGCGACCTGAAAGCGGGGATGAAGGGCACGGCGGTCGTGACCACGACCAACACGGTCACGCCGGTCACCATCACCGAAATCAAGAAGGGCGTCGTGGTGGCCATCGGGCCGAGCTCCCTGATCGTGAAGGATGATGCCGATGGCGTCCGCAAGCGCTTCACCCAGGCTCAGTTGAACGACCGAGGCATCAAGATCGTCAAGGACGGCCGCGCCACCCACATCAGCGATGTGAAGGTGGGCGACGAGCTGACGGCGATCATCGTCTCGCAAGGTCCGCCGGTGGTAGCGACGGAGCAGGACGTGCAGGCGACGCTGGCCCAGGCCGCTCCCGCGACCGCCGCGGCCCCTGCACCCGCGAAGACCGAAGCGCCGGCGAACCCGGCGCCGACCGCCGCCCCCGCCGCCTCCGCTGAAGCGGCCGCCCCGGCGCCGGCCCCCGCGGCGTCTGCCGAACCGCCGGCCGCCCCCCCGCCGGCGATGGCAGCGGCGCCCGCCTCGGCACCGGCCGAGGCGTCCGGGATGGGCACGACGGGATGGGTGCTGATCATCTTGCTCATCGCCGTGGCGCTGTACTTCTTCTCGCGCCGACGCAAGCCGCAGTGACCTCTCGGATCGGCTGATCGCCATCCCGCAAACCGCCGCCGATGCGGCGGTTTGCTTTTGCGGGCGGCGTCCCCGCCTGCGCTCAGGCGCTGAAGTCCGACGCCGGGCGGCGCCTCAGCAGGCGCGTGCGTGCGCTGCCTCCGCCCAGGCCCTCGGCCACCGTGATCGCCGACAGCAGCGCGGTTTCCTGCGAATCGAAGGGCAGGGTGTAGCCGCCCGCGAACCACAGGCCGTTCTTCCCCTGCTGGGTGGCGAGCAGGCGCTGCGAAACGATGCTGGCGGGGGAGGGCAGCACATGCAGGAAATCGGCACTGGCCAGCACCTGCTGTGGGGCAGCGCGATGCGTGATCCAGCTCTTCCACAGCCCGTCGTCGATGCCGAGCACCGGATCGAGCCACATCGAGGCCTCGCAATTCGTGTCCTCGGCGCGGCAATTGAGGAAGGACCACCAGCGGCGCTCGGCCGGCGCGAATGCAGGGTCCGCATGCAGCGCCAGGCGCGCCGGGAAGAAGCCGATGCCCTGCAGGGCATTGCGCGCCAACGCCGTGCCGGGCAGGCCTTGCAGCAGCGCCAGCGTCGGCGGGCCCGAGGCGGCGAACACCACGGCGTCGAACTGCTGTGCCGGTCCCTGGTGCGGCAGCACCATGTAGCCGCCGCCGGCTGCAGGCGTTACCGCGTCCACCG
>DATCGH010000722.1:0-6901 GCA_036509055.1 Caldimonas sp. | reverse complement strand
CAACACCACCCGCATCGCCCATCCAATGGCGGCGGCGTTGCCGCTCGGCATGCGCTGGCTCGCCGCGCCGGCCGAGCCGATGCCGGGCGACAGCCACATGCCGCGGGTCGCCGCGCCCGACTTCGGCCAGTCCGAGCGGTTCGCGGTCTCGCCGGGCCGCGAGGCGAGCGGCGTGTTCAACATGCCGGGCGGGCAGAGCGGCCATCCGCTCAGCCCCAACTTCCTCGGCGGCCATGCCGACTGGGTCGCCGGGCGCGCCACGCCGCTGCTGCCCGGCGCGACGACGAACACGCTGCGCTTCGTGCCGCGCTAGCGCGGCGGCGGCCTCAGGCCGCGCGCAGCGTCAGCCCGCTGGGCACGACGCGCCAGGAGCCGTCGCCCACCGAGTCGACTCGCTCGCCGCTGGCGAGCCGGTACTCGGTCTGGCCGGTCGGCTCCCACTGCTCGGCCCCCGACGACATCAGATCGACCCGACGCAGGTGCTCGTAGGCCATGACCTTGTAGGCTGCGCCGTCGGCGCCGCGGGCCTGGAAGGAATCGAGAAGCCGCAGTTGCTTGTCCATGAGCTGTTCTCCTTGAAGAAGTCAGAGCCGCACGACCGGCCCGGGTTCCGGCTTTTCGTCACGAATCGCGCCTTTGCCGCCCGCCGGCCGGAGGCCACGCCGCTAGCATCCCCGCCGACCTTCACCCACACGACCGCCGGGGGGATTTCATGGGCTTGCTCGAAACCCTCGGATTGCAGTTGCCCGGCGGCGCCCGGTCGCCCACGGGCGTCGGCGGTTCCACCGCGAAGAAGGTGCGGTTCGACCCGGTGGTGACGCAGATCCCCGAGGGCGGCAGCGCGATCAGGATCGGCCAGGGCCGGGCCCGCTCGAATGCGGTGATCGCGCCGCCGCCGCCGGTGATCGACGCCCGGGAATACCAGGGCGCCGGCGGCAAGAAGCTCGAGGTGGTGAAGAAGGCGAACGGCAAGATCGCCTACACCGCGCCGCCGCCCAAGGTGGGCGAGGTCACCTTCTCCGGCGGCGGCGGCAAGGGCACGGCGCTGCCGGGCGCGGTGAAGGCGCTCTACGAAAGCGGCGTGCTCAAGGACGCCACCAAGATCGCCGGCGCCTCGGTCGGCTCGATGACCGCGGCGCTGGTTGCTGCCGGCATCACCCCCAAGGAATTTCTCGAGATCGCCGATGCCGACAGCACCACCGCGGCGATCACCGAGGGCACCGGCGGCACGACCGGCGGCCTCCTGGCGCGGGCGCTGAAGAACAAGCTCACCACCAACGACCTCAGCCCGCTCACCGGCAAGGGCCTCGAGGACGTGGTGCGCGACGTGCTCGACCAGACCTTGCGCAAGCGCATGAACGAATACGTTCTGGCCTGCGGCAAGGAGGGAAAGCCGCCCGCGCCCGAGGTGGTGAAGCTCGCGGAGAAGCTCTCCAGCAACAAGTCCGGCCCGACCTTCAGCGACTACCGGGTGCTGGCGAAGCACATCCCGGCCATCAAGGAAGTGGTGATGACCGGCACCTACACCACCGAGTACCACACCAAGGACAGCGGCAAGAAAGGCAAGAAGCTCAAGGACAGCAACGACGACGGCCAGCTCTACGTGTTCGATGCCGACAGCGAGCCCGACCTCGAGGTGTCGGTGGCGGTGCACGCCTCGGCCTCGTTCCCGGGGGCCTTCAAGCCGATCGACATCAAGCTCGCGAGCGGCCTCACCGTCACCTTCATCGACGGCGGGGTGATGAACAACACGCCCACGTCGTCGAGCATCGGCAACGAGCGCGACCTCGACCCGATGCCGCAGCAGCGCGGCGTGACCTTCGTCTTCGACGACGAGGCCGGCGACGCGGCCAACCTGCTCAAGGGCCGGGTGAATCCGGGGCAGGGGCTGGGTGCGCGCATCGCCGACTGGTTCGTCGGCAGCAAGAACGCCGGCGCCGAGTACGCCAAGAACAAGTCCGCGGCGGACAAGCCGGGCGAGATCGTGGTCGTGCCGCTGGTTGTGGACTACGAAGACCCGAAGACCGGCAAGAAGAAGAAGTACGACATGCGCGGCACCGGCGGCGGCACGCTCAACTTCAGCCCGCCGCAGAAGGTGCGCGACGACCTGCGCGGCATGACCGAGGCGGCGACGAAGAAGCAGATCGCCGAGGACGGCAAGCCGCGCACCCGCGAGTTCGACAGCGACGCGCAGATGTTCGTCTCGATCCCGCTCGACGAGCTGAAGACGATGGCGACGAGCGGCTACGCCGGCGCCAAGGAGGCGGTGAGCTTGCGCGCGCAGGTGGCCGAGAGGGTCGCCAAGCTGCAGGAGGGCGTAAAGAAGGCGCTCGCCGCCAAGGGCGGCCGCGCCGCCGACGCGCTGCAGGACAAGAACGTTTCGATGGCGCTCGACGAGCTCGACAAGCTCGCCGGCAGCGAGAAGGAGTACCAGGGCTACGTCGGCCGCGAGCTCAACAAGAAGGCCGACCTCGATCTCATGCTCGAGGCGGCGCGGCGCGTCAACCGCAGCGGCGCCGGCAAGAAGAGCCCGACGATGGACGCCGCCGACGCCGTGGCCGAGGGCCTGCGCGCCCACACCTTCGCCGACAACATCCTGAAGCAGCTCGTCTATCCGAAGATGAAGCAGGAGCCGAAGGGAGGCGCCGGCATCCTCACCCTGTTCACCCTCGAGCAGCTGCTGCGCACCGTGAAGAAGCCCGGCGACGTGAACCAGGCGATCGACCTCGGCGTGAAGCACTTCAGGAACAAGGCCGACCACCGCATCCCGAAGCGCGGCCACCGCAAGTTCGCCCTGCAGCTCGAGCAGAGGCGGATGCGGCCCGCGGCCTGAGCGAGAGCCGGCAACGACCCGGAACCACGACGACGACACCAGAGGTAACCCGACATGTCCCCCACCGCCAAAGCCCTCTACGCCCAGCTCGCCAAGGCCCTCGGCGTGGCCGACGTGCCCGCCGACGCGAACGGCATCGTCCACCTCACCGTCGGCGACGACGATCGCGTCGTGCTCGTTCCCGAGGATGCCTACACGCTGATGCTGATGGCGCCGGTCGGCGCGCTGCCCGACGGCGCCGACCGCGGCACGCTGCTCTGGCTGATGCGGCGCAACTTCCACGACAGCCCGCTGGCGCCGTTTCGCATCGGCTGCGACAAGGCCGGCACGCTGGTCGTCTGGGGTCGCATGCCGATGGAGGGCCTGGGCGGCGAGCAGCTCGCCGGCCTGATCGATGCGGTCACGACGGAGGCGGCGCTGATCCGCGAGGAGGTCGCCACCGACGAAGGCGTCGAGGACGAAGAGGAAGAAAGCGCTGCCTGATCAGGACTGATGCCCGGGCCTCCGATCGCCTCGGGTCACCCCAGGGAACGGATAGGGCTGGTCGTCGGGCGTGGTCAGCGCCAGATCGCGATAGAACTCCCAGCGCTGCTCCTCGTCGCGCAGGCCGGGGTCGCGCTCGGCGAAGTGCCGGGCGAGCTCGAGATGGTTGAGCCGGTGCGTCGGCTCCATGTCGAGCCGCGCCGTGCCGCGGATGTGCGAGACGATCGAGCGGGCCATGAGCGAGTAGGCCCACGACACCGCGCCGATGCCGTCGAGACCGACGCTGGGAAAGTACAGGTCGGGCGCGTCGAGGCTGCGCACCATGCAGGCGCAACGCGAGCCCAGCTCGACGACGCTCCTGATCGCGGCAATGCGCGGATCCTCGAAGTAGGAGAGGTCGACCGCGTAGCCCGTGCCCCACAGGACGATGTCGACGGCCAGCCGCGCCCCGTCGGCGAGCGTGACGCCGTCGCCCTCGATCGCCTCGACCGTGCCCGGATGACGCTCGAGCCGGGCGAAGCCTTCGAGCATGCGCACGCGGCCGGGAATGAGCTGGTCGCGGCGCAGGTCCAGGGGCTTCGTCGGGCGGATCGTCTGAAGGCCGAACTTCTCGTAGCGCGACGCCAGGTCCGCGCCGATCGCGGCGCTCTGCTCGGCCAGGGTCATGCCGCTCGCCTGCATCTTCGCGAACGGGCGCACGCTGCCGGCCACGGCCTTGGGTTTGCGCGTCGGCGAGAACCAGCGCAGGCCGCGATACACCCAGACGATGCGCCGCGCCTCGTGCTCGAGGCAGAGGTCGAGCAGGTCGAGCGCCGAGGCGCCGCCGCCGACCACGAGCACGTCGCGGCCGCGAAGCTCGGCCGGATCGCGCAGCGCGCTCGAGTGCAGCTCGCGCACGCCGCTCTCGCCGCGCCGCGCCTCGGGAACGAACGGGGTGTTGTGGGCGCCGGTCGCTGCCACCAGGTGACGTGCGCGAACGCGGCCCGCGGGCGTCTCGAGCTCCCACGCCGTGCCGTCGTGGCGCGCCACACGGACCGGGCAGTCGAGCCGGATGCCCTCGCCCAGGTCGAAGCGCCCGACCCAGGACTCGATGTTGGCCAGGATCTGCGGCTGTTTCGTGCCGGCGAGCGACATGTCGCCCACCAGCCAGTCGGCCGGGCAGATCTGGATGTCCTGCCACGCGGGCAGCTCGCGCCAGAGCCCGCCGACGCCGCTGCGTCGCTCGAGCACGACGGCGTCCAGACCGGCTTCGCGCGCGTAGCGCAGGTGGACGAGGCCGCCGAGCCCACCGCCGATGATGGCGAGGTCGAGCAAGCGATCGGTCGGCATGGGACTCCCTGGGTGACGGCGGGGCGCCATGATGCTCATTCGCGGTCCGCCGGTCGAGACATTCCGGGGCCGGCTACGACTCCGCCGGCTCGATCGGCTCCTTGCGCTCGCGCACCGTGAGCCAGGCGCCGGCGGCGCCGCAGACGGCGATCAGCGCCATGCCGACCAGCGAGGCGAGGTCGGGCACCTGCGAGAACATGACCCAGCCGGTGAGCATGGCGAAGCCGATCTGCCCGTAGAGGTAGGGCGTCAGCGTCGAGGCGGGCGCGCGCTGGTAGGCGAGGATCAGGAAGAGGTGGCCCACCGTGCCCATGAAGCCCATCAGGCACAGGATCGCCCACCAGTGCCAGCCCGGCAGCGGCGCCCAGGCGAACGGCAGGGCGACCGAGGCGATGAGCGTGCCGACCCAGCCGCTATAGAAGTGCATGGTCAAGGGCTTCTCGGTCCGCGCCAGGCGGCTCGTGAGCACCTGGAACCAGGCGTTGCTCACCACCAGCCCGAGCGGCAGCAGGATCGCCCAGCTGAACACCGTGCCGCCCGGCCGCAGGATCACCAGCGTGCCGACGAAGCCGCCGGCCACCAGCGCCCAGCGCAGGGGCGACACCTCCTCCTTCAGCACGGTGGCGGCGAACAGGGTGACGACGAGCGGGGCGATCAGCACGATCGAGGTGAACTCGGCCAGCGGCATGTAGCGCAGGCTCAGGAAGGCGAGCGTGCTCGAGACCAGCAGCAGGCTGCCGCGCAGGAGCTGATAGCGCGGATGCTCCGTCCTCAGCACCGCGACGCCGTAGCGCGGCAGCAGCACCAGCGTCGTCGCGACCGCCTGGAAGGCGTAGCGGAACCACACGCCCATCAGGATCGGCACCGCGGTGGTGGAAAGCTTGGCGGTGGTGTCGAGGACGGCGAAGCAGGCCACCGCGAGGACGACGAGGCCGATGCCGGCGAGGGTGCGTTCGGATTCGCGGTCGCGGCTCATGGGCCACGAGTGTGCCGGACGGTACGCGCAACCGCTGGCCGCAACCCTATGATCGTTCGCTTGCCGAAGCCGACAACAGGAGCCCGACCCCCGGACTCCACCACACGAGGTAAATCCGCATGTCGACCTTCTCGGATGATCCGGCGAGCTTCGCCACGCATGCCGCGTACGTGGGACTCCTCCGGACGGCGGTCAAGAAGGTGCGCACGGCGCCGGGCACCAAGTTCCTGTACATGGCGGCCAAGAACCTCCTCCAGCATGGCGGGGAGGCCAAGCGCGGCAAGGGCTGACGCCTCAAGATGGATATCCTCACCGATGACGTCGAGGAGAAGAAGGAAGCGCTGCTCGGCCAGGTGGACTACCTGTTGATGAACAAGGACATCGACGAGACGGTGGCCAACGAGGCGCGGGCTTTGCTGCGGCCGCGCAAGGAGAAGCCGAAGTCCGTTTGAGACAACTCATGTCGTTCTGGAATCGCCAATGAACCCCTCTGCCCTCATTCAACCCGACCGTGTCCACAAGTCCGTCTACACCGACCCGCAGATCTTCGCGTCGGAGATGGAGAACATCTTCGAGAAGGTCTGGGTCTACTGCGGCCACGCGTCGCAGATCCCGAACCCCGGCGACTACTACGCGGTGACGATCGGGCGCCAGCCGATGATGATGGTGCGCGCCGGCGACGGCTCGGTGCACGTGCTGCACAACCGCTGCCCGCACCGCGGCGTGCAGCTCGTCGGCAACCTCAAGGGCAACACCGGCGGCGCCTTCGTCTGCTCGTACCACGCCTGGAGCTTCCACCTCGACGGCAAGGTGCGCGCCATACCACTGGCGCGAGGCTACGAGGGAACGGCGATGAACAAGTCGAACCCCGACTGCAACGTCAAGCACGCGGCCCGGGTCGACAGCTACCGCGGCTTCATCTTCGCCAGCCTCGCGGCCGACGGGCCGACCTTGCTGGAGTTCCTCGGCGACGCCCGGATCGCCTTCGACGACATGTGCGACCGCTCGCCCGTCGGCGAGGTCGAGGTGGTGCCCTACTGCCATCGCATGGTGCAGCAGTCGAACTGGAAGTTCTTCATGGAGAACCAGCTCGACGCGCTCCACCCCTCGGTGACGCACCAGTCGACCGGCATCGCCGCCGGCCGGGTGGAAAAGCGCATCAGGGAGGAGAAGGGTTCGGCACCGCTGCACTACCACTACCTCTCGACCTTCGCCTCGAGCTTCGAGCAGTGGGACGGCGTGCAGACGATCAACTTCCCACGCGGCCACGGCATCCTCAA
>DATCGH010000721.1:0-5030 GCA_036509055.1 Caldimonas sp. | reverse complement strand
GTTGATGTAGCCGTTGCCGCCTAGCGCCTGCATCGCCTCGAGCGCCATCCACGTCGCTTTTTCCGCGGCATACAGGATGCAACCGGCTGCGTCGAAGCGACTCGTGCGTCCTTCGTCGCACGCACGCGCCACCGAGTACACGTAAGCGCGACACGCATTCATCGTGGTGTACATGTCGGCGACCTTGCCCTGCATCAGCTGGAACTCGCCGATCGACTGGCCGAACTGCTTGCGCTCGTGGATGAAGGGCAACACCAGATCCATGCACGCCGCCATGATGCCGAGCGGCCCGCCGGAGAGCACCGCGCGCTCGTAGTCGAGGCCGCTCATCAGCACCTTGACGCCGCCGCCTTCCCGGCCGAGCACGTTCTCTGCCGGGACCTCGCAATCCTCGAAGAACACCGGCCAGGTGTTGGAGCCGCGCATGCCGAGCTTGTCGAGCTTGGCGCCGAAGCTCAGGCCCTTCATGCCCTTCTCGATGATGAAGGCGGTGATGCCGCTCGGCCCGGCGTTGAGGTCGGTCTTGGCGTAGACGATCATCGTGTCGGCATCGCCGCCGTTGGTGATCCACATCTTCGAGCCGTTGAGCACGTAGCGGTCGCCCTTCGCCTCGGCGCGCAGCTTCATGCTGACGACATCGGAGCCGGCATTGGGCTCGCTCATCGCCAGCGCGCCGACGTGCTCGCCCGAGACCAGCTTGGGCAGGTACTTCTTCTTCTGCGCCTCGCTGCCGTTGCGATGCAGCTGGTTGACGGCCAGGTTCGAGTGGGCGCCGTAGGAGAGGCCGACCGAGGCGGAGGCGCGCGACACCTCTTCCATGGCGACGATGTGCGCCAGGTAGCCCAGGTCGCTGCCGCCGTATTCCTCCTTCACGGTCATGCCGTGCAGGCCGAGCGCGCCGAGCTTCTTCCACAGGTCGGGGGGAAAGAGGTTGTCGCGGTCGATGTCGGCGGCGCGCGGTGCGATCTCGTCGTCGGCGAACTGCTGCACGCTGTCGCGCAGCATCGCGATCGTCTCGCCGAGGTCGAAGGCGAGACCGGGAAGGTGGGCCATGGCTGTCTCCTGCTCTTGGAAACCGTATTAGAGCCGGAAGCCCGGCGTATGCTCGCCTGCCATGAGTGCCATCCCGCAACCGTTTCGCCTGGAGGTCGCCGAGGCCGCGATCGACGACCTGCGCGAGCGCCTCGCCCGCACGCGCTGGCCCGACCAGGCGCCCGGCGAGCCCTGGGCCTACGGCACCGACGTCACGTATCTTCAGGCCCTGGTCGAGCACTGGCGCACGCGCTTCGACTGGCGCGCGCAGGAAGCGCGGCTCAATGCCTTCCCGCAGTTCACGGTGCCGCTGCACGGCATCGACCTGCACTTCCTGCAGGTCGAGGGCCAGGGGCCGCGGCCGTTCCCGCTCCTGCTGTCGCACGGCTGGCCGGGCTCGGTCTTCGAGTTCCTGGACGTCATTCCGCGCCTCACCGACCCGGCCCGGTTCGGCGGCGATCCGGCCGATGCCTTCACGGTGGTCGCGCCGTCCTTGCCGGGCTATGGCTTGTCGTTCAGGCCGGGGCAGCCGCGCCTCGGTCCCGAAGCGATGGCCGATTGCTTTGCCGAGCTCATGACCGAGGTGCTCGGTTATCCGCGCTTCGCAGCGCAGGGAGGCGACTGGGGCGCCTTCATCACCTCGGGCCTGGGCGCCGCGCACGCCGAGAAGCTGATCGGCATTCACCTCAACCTGCTGGCCCTGCCGCGCGACCTCAAGCTCGCGAATCCCACGGCCGAGGAGAAGGCCTACCTCGGCGATGTCCAGGCCTGGCTCAAGGAGGAAACGGGCTACCAGTGGATCCAGGGGACGCGGCCGCAGACGCTCGCCTTCGGTCTCACCGATTCGCCGGCGGGCCTCGCCGCCTGGATCATCGAGAAGTTCCGCAGTTGGTCCGATTGCGGCGGCGACGTGGAGAGCGCGTTCTCGCGCGATCACCTGCTCGCGAACATCAGCCTGTACTGGTTCACCGGGGCGATCGGCTCCTCGTTCTGGCCGTACTACTCACGCAGGCACGGGCCCTGGCCGATCAGCGAAGGCGGGGTCGGCGCGCCGATGGGCTATGCCGCGTTCCCGCGCGAGATCGTCCGCCCGCCGCGCTCGATGGCGGCCCGGTGGTACACCGACATCCGCCGCTGGACCGAGATGCCGCGGGGCGGCCACTTCGCGGCGATGGAGCAGCCGGAAGCGCTGGCGCGGGAGATCGTCGAGTTCTTCCGGCCGCTCAGGCCGGCCTGAGCTGCTCCGGGCCAGTCGGCCACCTTCTGCGGCGAGCGGCCGCGGATGAGCTTCAGCGACGCTGGGCGACCGCCAGGTGAACCGCCGTCTCGAGCCAGCGCTCGTGCAGCCGTGCGAGCGCCGCGGCATCAATTGCGGTGCGGGTTGCGTCGGCAGGCTCGGTGCCTTCGGCCAGCCGCTTCATCGATTCCTCGAACGCCGTCGCTGCCGCTTGCCATTCGGTCAGCGCGGCGAAGTAGGCCTCCCGGTCCTGACGCTCCGACTCGGCCGCGATCGCCTTGGTCGCCCCGGCCTCGAGCGCATCGAGCCAGCGCAGGGCGACGTCGCGGCCGACATCGGCGGCCTCGCCGGCGGTCGGGAACGGCGGCAGCTCGGGCCGCAGACGATGGTCGAGGGCGCCGCCCTCGTCGTCGATCCAGGAGACGACGACGCGGGCAAGGAACGTCCCTTCGGGCGTCGGCTCGGGACGGCAGCTCACTCGATAGCGGTTGTGGTGAACGAGCTCGAAGGGCTCTCGCATCGCGGCCTCACACGGGCATCAGTGCACGCTGGCCGGATCATGGGCCGATGCCGCCCGGCCGCGGCCGCTGCACCGACGAACGGCGCCGCTCGATTGCCGCCCGGCGCCGGCGAACCGCGCCCTGCGTCGGCGCGCGGCCGCCGGCTCAGGCCGCCGCCGGATGCTCGCGGGCGAACGCCTCGAGCTGATCGATGCAGGTGTTCCAGCCACCGAAGAACCCCATCTCCTCGTGGCGGTCGCGCGTGGACTTGTCGGGATGCATCACGGTCGCGACGTAGCGCGTGCCCGCGCCTTCGTCGACCATCGTGATGATCGCGGTGAAGGCCATCCAGGGCGTGGCCGGGCGCCAGCCCTCGAGCAGCAGCGAGCTGAAGACGATCCGCTGCTGCGGCACGACCTCGAGGAAGGAGCCCGGGTTGTCGCTGGTGCCGCCGTCGGGTCCCTGCATGAAGGTGTGGAAGGCACCGCCCGGCCGCATGTCGAACGCCCGGACCTCGGTGGTCCAGGGCTTCGGACACCACCACTCCTTCAGCATCCCGGGATCGCTCCAGGCCCGCCACAGCGTCGCCCGCGGGGCGCGGACAAGGCGGGTGATGACGAGGTCCTGCGCCTCAGCGCTCACGGCGACAGTTTTCTGGCTCACGATCGAGCTCCTCCTGATGAAGCCTTTCGGCAAAGGCCGACATGCGGTCGGCGCGCGCCTCCCAGGCGGCCCGCTGACTGGCGATCCATGCTTCGGCATGGGCGAGCGTTTTCGGCCTGAGCTCGCAGGTCCGCACACGCCCGGCCTTGCTCGAGCGGATGACGCCGCTCTTCTCCAGCACCGACAGGTGCTTCATGAACGAAGGCAGCGCCATCGCGAACGGCGCGGCGAGGGTCGTCACCGACGCCGGCCCCCGGCCGAGGGCGCCGACGATCGCTTGCCGGGTGGGGTCGGCCAGGGCGTAGAACACGCTTGCCAGCGGCGCCGATTGGTTAGCCATATGGCTAAGTATAGGACCGAACGCCCGGCGCCGCAAGGGCGGCGACGGCGCGTTCTACCGGCGCGCGGCCAGGTGCGCCGCCGCGTCCTTCTTGCCCAAGGTGCGAAGCGCGGCGATGGCGACGAGGTGACGGGCCCGGGGGCGGACCTTGCCCGCCTCCCAGTTGTAGATCGACTGCGCCGACGTGCCGACCAGGAGGCCGCACTCGGCGGCCGAGAGCCCGAGCCTGCGCCGCTGCGAGGCGAGGCTTTTGGCGCTGAACCGGATCGCGGGCGTCGGCCCGCCATCGGCTTCCTGCGCCGGTGCGGCGCGTGCGCCGGCCCGGGTCAGGCGGCGCAGCGCCTGCTCCAGTGCCTGGGTGCGTCGCTTCAACGCAGCGATCTCCGCGCGGTGGCTGCTCAGCGCCTTCTTGAGGGCCAGGCTTTCGCCGCGCTGCTCCTTGCGGGCGACGCGGGAGATCTCGTTCTTGAGGAGGGTGGCAATGTTTGGCATGCCCCGGATTGTGCTTCCACGCACCCAAACAGGTCTGCGATCCCCGCGTAGCCCTCCCCGGCAAGGCGAAACCAGGGCGATTCGTCCATCATTGAGGCCATGCCCGCCACGCCCGCCGAACGCCGCGAACTGCGCCAGGGCTGCACGCTCGTCATCCCCGACTTCGCGACCGGCAGCGCCGCCGACGACTTCCGCGAGGTCGCTGCCTGGTGCGAAGCGAACCGGGTGGACCACGACACCTATGGCCAGGGCGAGCTGGTCGAGGGTTTCGAGCGCAAGGTCGCCTCCCTGCTCGGCAAGGAGGCGGCGATGTTCGCGCCGAGCGGCGTCATGGCCCAGCTCGCGGCCGTGAAGATCCAGGCGGAAGCGGCGGGCGTCGACCGCTTCGGCATGCATCCCACCTCGCACCTGGCGCATCACGAGGAGCAGGCCTATGCGGCGCTGATGCACTGCCACGGCGTGCCGGTGGGCAATCGCCTCCGACCGATGCGGGCGAGCGACCTCGAAGCGGTGCGCGAAACCCTGGCCTGCGTCCTGGTCGAGCTGCCGATCCGCGAGGCCGGCGGGCAGCTGCCGTCGTGGGAGGAGCTAGAGGCGCTGAAGGCCGCGGCGCGCGAGCGCCGGGTGCCGCTGCACATGGACGGCGCTCGCCTCTGGGAAAGCGCGGCGTACTACGGCAAGGACTACGCGACGATCGCCGCAGGCTTCGACTCGGTGTACGTCTCGGTCTACAAGGGCATCGGCGGCTTCGCCGGTGCGCTGCTCG
>DATCGH010000720.1:0-4694 GCA_036509055.1 Caldimonas sp. | reverse complement strand
CGACCCTGGTCCGTCTTGCGCACGCCGAGCTCTTCGAGCAGCTCGATCACCTCGACCGCGCTCGGCCCCGGCGTCGGCAGGTAATGCGCGCCGAGCGGGCAGCGCATGCCGCCGAGCGCATGGCCGCGGCTGTTGCCGCCGGCGCTGTCCTCGAGCTCGAGCAGGCGAACGTCCTCGACGCCGGCGAGTAGCAGCGCCCGCGCCGCAGCCAGGCCGGCGATGCCGCCGCCGACGACGATCGCCCCGACCCGCTTCGCTGCCGCCGGCATCGGCGCGCTGCCCGACTTGCCGGGCGGCGGGCCATGGCGCAGCAGATGGCCGCGCTCGGCCGAGGCGCCGACCCAGCCGCCTTCGTAGTCGGCGCGGCGGCGCTCGCAGCCGGCGATCAGCGCCAGCGCCGCCGCCGAGCCGGCGGCGAGGACGCCGCGCCGGGTCGGGCCGCGCCACGCCGGGCTCATCGCTGCACCTGACCCCACTCGTCCTCGAAGGTCTGCACCAGCACCTGGTTCGAGAGCCGATTCACCTCGGCCGGCACGCGCGCCATGTCAGGCGGGAACTCGAACAGCGGCGCGAGGCCCTGCAGGTCGAGGAAGCGCAGCCCCGCAGGCAGGGCGGCGGGCATGCGGTACGGACGCCGGCCGGCGATGATGAAGCCCCACTCGCCGAAGCTCGGCACGTGCGCGTGGTACGGCGTGGCGGTGAGCCCGGCCGCCTCGATCGTCGTGGCGACGGTCCAGAAGCTCTTGCGCGCGATCAGCGGCGAGGTCGTCTGCACCACCGCGTAGCCGCTGGCCGAGAGATGCCGGTCGATCAGCTCGTAGAAGGTCTTGGTGTAGAGCTTGCCGATAGAGAAGTTGGTCGGGTCGGGGAAGTCGACGACGATCGCGTCGAAGATCTCGTCGTGCTGCTCGAGCCAGGCGAAGGCGTCGGCATTGATCACCGTGACCCGCGACGAGCGCAGCGCATCGCCGTTCAGGCCGCGCAGCAGCGGCAGGGTCGAGAACAGCCCGGTCATGTGCGGATCGAGCTCGACCAGGGTCACGCGCTCGACGCTCGGGTGCTTGAGGATCTCGCGGATGGCCATGCCGTCGCCGCCGCCGACCACGAGCACGCGCCGCGGCTGCCCGGCCGCCGACAGCGCCGGATGGACCAGCGCCTCGTGGTAGCGGTACTCGTCGCGCGAGTGGAACTGCAGGTTGCCGTTGAGAAACAGGCGCACGCCGGCGTGGCCGCTCGTGACGACGATCCTCTGGTACGGGCTGGTCTCGCTGTAGAGCACGTGGTCGGCGTAGAACCGGTCCTCGGCCCAGGTGGTCACCCGGTCGGCGAAGGCAAAGGCGGCGGCGAGCGCGGCGATCGTCAGCACACAGGCCAGCGCCTGGGCCCTCACCCGGCGGATCTCGCCGCGAAACAGCCACAGCGCCCAGACCGCGACGCCGGCGTTGAGCAGGCCGAAGAACGCGCCGGTGCGGATCAGCCCGAGCTGCGGCACGAACAGCAGCGGAAAGGCGATCGAGACGGCGAGCGCGCCGAGGTAGTCGAAGGTCAGCACCTGCGACACCAGTGTCTTGAGGCCGCCCGAGCCGGCGCCGGCGTGGCGCTTGAGGATGCGCATGACGAGCGGGATCTCCAACCCGACCAGGATGCCGACGACCAGCACCAGGGCGTAGAGGGCGAAGCGGAACGAGGACGTGCCGGCCGTCTGCAGGGCGAACAGCGCCGTCGGCATCAGCCCGCCGATCAGGCCGACGAGCAGCTCGATCCTCAGGAAGTGGGCGACCAGCTGGCGCTCGAAGAAGCGCGACAGCCAGGAGCCGACGCCCATGGCGAACAGGTAGGCGCCGATGACGGTCGAGAACTGGAGGATCGAGTCGCCGAGCAGGTAGCTGGCGAGCGTGCCGGCGGCGAGCTCGTAGACCAGCCCGCAGGCGGCGACGACGAAGACCGAGGCGAGGAGCGCGACCTCGGCCGGGCGGATCGAGGCGGCTTCGGCCTCGATGCGCGCAGTCTCACTCACCCATGCACCGCCGCCGCGACGATCATGCCGATGGCGATCGCCGTCGCGCCGACGACGATCGCCAGCGCCACGTTCTTCTTCTCGACGATCTCATCCCACAAGTCATAGGGGGTGATCTTGTCGACGATCACGAAACAGACCCAGAAGATGACGACGCCGATCAGGGCATAGAGCACCGATCCGAAGACGACCGCCGGCTTCAACCATTCGAGACCGACCATGGGACCTCCTCCTGTGCGGGAACAAACCGGATGATGAAGGCGCGAGCCGCTATTTGTGGCCGCCGCCGCTGGAAAAGCCGCCGAACGAGCCGCCGCCGCTGCGATAGCCGCCGCCGCTGCGCTGGTTGTTGAGGCAGCTCTGGTACTCCTGCGATGCCTCGCCGAAGGTGTTGCGAACCTGGGCGCAGTCCTGCTTGCCGTGGTCCTCGCCGCAGCGGAACAGCACCAGGACGACGAACAGCAGGAAGCCCCAGAAGATGATCTTGGCGATCTTGGAGGCGCTGCCGAAGCTGGTCGGCACGGCATCGCGCTTCAGCGCCGCGCGCTTGTCGTCGCCGAGGCGGAAGGCGGCGAGCACGGCATCGGCGGCGAGCGCCTCGCCGGCGGACCAGACCACTTCCTCGGTGCCCTCGCCCTCGGTCCGCTCGCGGTTCAGTCGCTTCGCCGCCGCCGCGCCGGTGCCGGCGTAGTCGGTCTTGGCGGTGCGCTGGTTGCGCGTCAGCCGCCAGTAGAACTCGCCGAGGACGTAGGTGACCTGGCCGGTGTAGTCGTAGAGCTTGCGGTAGGTCACGCCCTCGTGCCGGGCGGTGTCGCCCGAGACCTGGGGCGCGCCGGTGATCGGGATCGCCCAGCTCCAGCCGTCCTCGGCGTCGACGATGAAGGCGAAGCCCTCGATCCGGTGGTAGAGCAGGTACTCGCGCCAGAAGGTCTGCTCGTCCTCGTCGCTTTCCGGGATCTCGCAGCGCTCGACGTAGCCGACCACCTGCCACGGCAGCGCCGCCTTGCCGCCGAGGGCGATCGTGCCGACGGTGCCGAGCGGGATCAGCGGCTCCATGCCGTGGTCCTGGGTGTAGTGCGCCAGGTCGCCGCCGATGCCCTGCGACACGTCGACCACCGCCTTGCACTGGTGGCAGACGATCGACTGCGTCGTCTCGAGCTTGATCTCGAGCGCGGCGCCGCAGTTCGGGCAGTTCAGCGTGCGGCCGGAAAGCGTCTTCTCGCCGGCCTCGCTGAGGCCGGTCATCGCCAGGTCCGAGAGCGAAACCGAGCGTCCCACCGACCACAGCGGTCGGCCCGGCTCGGTGTAGTCGAGCGTGCCGACCTCGCCGCGCGGGCTGCGCAGGTCGGCGACGACGAAGCCCTTTTCCAGGTTCGGCCGGCGCGGCAGCTCGCCCTGGGCGGCGATCAGCTTGGCGGCGACGACCGAGGCGACCGACCAGCTCTCGCCATTGACCGTGAGCGGCGCGCCGGGGCGCAGGTTCTCGGGCGGCGGCACCGGCGTCTGCAGCGGCGCGTCGAAGGCGACGACATAGCGGCCGTTGTCGTCGGACAGCCACCCCGACTTCTGCAGCTCCGGGCCGCTCTCGAACAGGGCGTGCCATTCGTTCCAGGTGCCGTCGGCGTAGCGGTACTGGAGCCGACCGACGATCGTGAAGTTCGCGCCCTGGTATTTGCCGGCGGCGCCGAGCTGCAGCGGCGTGTGATCGTCGAAGACCTCGGCGCTCTCGCCGATCTTCCTCAGCTCGCCGCCGGCCCGAACGACGGTCGAGCGGCAGAAGCTGCAAACCGCGAACGGCGCCGCGGCCGAGCGGAACTCGACCGGCGCGCCGCAGTTCGGACAGGCGGCGCGGTACGCGCGCTGAGGCGAGGGAGGGGTCGCCAAGGCGACCGGCTCAGGCCAGCTTCTTCAGCAGCTCGGCCTTCTTGGCGTCGAACTCTTCCTGGGTGAGGATGCCCTTGGCCTTGAAGTCGGCCAGGCGCTCGAGCGTCGCCATCACCTCTTCCGGCTTCACCCCGCCGGCGGCGGCGCCGGCCGCGGCGGCGGGTGCCCCCGGTGCCGCGGCGTTCAGGCCCTGGCTGAGCTGGTTGGCCATGGTCTGCCCGAGGGCGACGCCGGCGCCCAGGCCGATCGCGCTACCGACCACGCCACCGCCTCCGTCGCCACCGGCGCTCGCGGCGAACGCCGGGATCGACTGCGCGGTCTGGTACTGCATGAACTTGCCCATGTCGCCGACCATGCCCATGCCGATCTTCTGGTCGAGGATCTTCTGCAGCTCTTCGGGCAGCGAGACGTTCTGCATCGTCACCATCTCGAGCTTCAGGCCGAGCTTGGCGAATGCCGGCGCGGTGGCTTCCTGCAGCGCGTTGGCGAACTCGATCTGGTTGGCGGCGAGGTCGAGGAAGGGCGTGCCGCTGGCGCCGACCGCGTCGGAGATGTGCTGCAGCATCAGGCCGCGCAACTGGCCGTCGAGGTCCGACAAGGTGTATTGCTCGCGCGTGCCCGAGATCTCGGTGTAGAACAGGCGCGGATCGGCGATGCGGTAGGCGTAGTTGCCGAAGGCGCGCAGGCGCACCGCGCCGAAATCCTTGTCGCGGATGGTCACCGGCTGGGTCGTGCCCCAGCGCTGGTCGATCTGCTGGCGAGTGCTGAAGAAGTAGACGTCGCTCTTGAACGG
>DATCGH010000719.1:0-2101 GCA_036509055.1 Caldimonas sp. | reverse complement strand
GGCAGGTCGGCGAGGGCAAGCCCGTGCGCCGCGACGAACGCCGCGGTCGCGGCGGTGCCGGCGAGGAAAGCGCCGCGCGTGCCGAAGGTGCGCAGCCAGGCGGGCGCGAGCAGCGCGCCGGCCAGATAGCCGGCGGCGTTCGCGGTGTTCATCGCCCCGGCGGTGAGGTAGCTCCAGGCGAGGTCCTCGCGCATCGGCGGCAGGAACATCGCGTAGGAGAACCGCGCCAGGCCCAGCGAGACGGCGGTGCCGAGCGCCAGCGCGCAGGCGACGAGCAGCGTCGGCAGCGGCTCGCGGCGCTCGTTCATCGGCTCACGCTCATCGGTCCCTGCTCATCGCGCCGCACTCCTCGTGGCGTGCTCACCAACCGCGTTCACGAGCCGCGCGCAGCGAGCAGCGCTTCGGCGACCTCGACGAAGCCGCGGCCGCGGTCCAGCGTGGTGATGAATGCCGGCCACTGGCGCAGCCGCGCGGCGAAGTCGAGCAGATTGGCGACGCCGACCGAGAGCGGGAAGCTGGCGAACATCGCCTCGTCGTTGGTCGAGTCGCCGACGTAGAGCCAGCGCTCGCGCTCGGCGGCGAGCTCGCGACCGAGAAGGCGGCGCACGATCCAGTCGGCGCCGGTCAGCTTGCTGTGCGTGCCGTACCAGCCGTTGACATGGATCGAGCTCACCGTCGCCGTCATGCCCTCTTCCTGCATCAGCGCCACCACCTGGGCGATCCGCGCCTCGTCGAGATGGTTGAACTCGGCGTGGTCGATGGCGATGTCGGTGACCCGGCCGACGCTGTCGCGCGACACGGTCGCGCCCGGCACCTCGCGGACGATCCGTGCCGCCGTTGCGGCGAGACGAAGCGCATTGGCCTGGCGCATCGGTTCGCTGTCGGCGTACTCGGTGCGCACCCCGCCGGCGCCTTCGGGAATCAGGGCGACCGCGCCGTTCTCGGCGACCACTGCCGCCAGCGGCACGTCGGCGGCTACGGCCAAGCTCCAGCCCATCGGCCGGCCGGTGACGGCGATCACCGGCAGCCCGGCGGCACGCAGCGCGGAAAGCGCGGCGACGACGCCCATCGGGATCGCGCCCTCGGTCGTCAGCGTGTCGTCGATGTCGGTGAGCACGCCGCCCAGGTCGCGCAGCCGGCGCGGGTCGCAGCGCGCCCACGCTTGCACGGCGGGCGGAATCACCGATCGATCATAAGAGCCCGACTCCGGCGAGGATTTTTCGCCGCGATAGAATGGCGCCAGCTTTCCGAGGAGCGTTGCAAGGCACCGGCCGCCAGGGTCCGTGTCCCAGGCTTGGAACAGCTTCTATTGCAACCGCGCTCACCCGCACGATGAGTCCTCGTGGGTGAGATTGACCTCCCTTCCGTCGGCCGCCGTGCGGGTTCCCTCATTCGAGACTGGAGCCACTGACATGAACGCCGTACTGAAGCCTTCGGGCACCGCGCCCTACATCGTTGCCGACCTGAGCCTCGCCGCCTGGGGCCGCAAGGAAATCCGCATCGCCGAGACCGAGATGCCCGGCCTGATGGCGATCCGCGAGGAGTTCGCCAAGAGCCAGCCGCTCAAGGGCGCGCGCGTCACCGGCAGCCTGCACATGACGATCCAGACCGCCGTGCTGGTCGAGACCCTGCAGGCGCTCGGCGCCGACGTGCGCTGGGCCTCGTGCAACATCTTCTCCACCCAGGACCATGCCGCCGCGGCGCTTGCCGAGCAAGGCACGCCGGTGTTCGCCTACAAGGGCGAATCGCTTGCCGACTACTGGGACTACACCCACCGGATCTTCGAGTTCGGCGCCAAGGGTGCCAAGGGCGAAGGCCCGAACATGATCCTCGACGACGGCGGCGACGCGACGCTGCTGATGCACCTCGGCAAGCGCGCCGAGAAGGACCTGTCGGTCATCGCCAAGCCGACCAGCGAGGAGGAGACCTGCCTCTTCGCCGCGATCAAGGCCAAGCTGGCGGAGGACCCGACCTGGTACAGCCGCAAGAGCGCTGAGATCGTCGGCGTGACCGAGGAGACGACCACCGGCGTGCACCGCCTGAAGGAGATGAGCGACAAGGGCACGCTGCTGTTCCGCGCCATCAACGTCAACGACTCGGT
>DATCGH010000718.1:0-5084 GCA_036509055.1 Caldimonas sp. | reverse complement strand
GGCCGCGACGATGCCACCGGCGAGGAGCTGATCCAGCGCGTCGACGACCTCGAGGAGACGGTGAAGAAGCGGCTCGAGGTCTACCAGCGGCAGACCCGGCCGCTGGTCGAGTACTACGAGCGCTGGGCAGCATCGGGCGAGCCCGGCGCGCCCGCCTATCGACGCATCAGCGGCCTCGGCAGCGTCGAGGAGATCAGTGGGCGGGCGCTCGCCGCGCTCGCCTGAATCGGCAAGGAAAGAGAGAAGCCATGGAAATCGCAGGCAAGGTATTCATCGTCACCGGCGGCGCTTCCGGCCTCGGCGAAGGCACGGCGCGGATGCTCGCCGAGCACGGCGCCAAGGTCGTGGTCGCCGACCTGCAGGCGGATCGGGGCGAGGTGGTCGCGGCCGAAATCGGCGGCCGATTCGTGCGCTGCGACGTCTCGCAGGAAGCGGACGGCCAGGCCGCCGTCGCCGCCGCGCTCGGGCTCGGGAAGCTGGTCGGCCTGGTGAATTGCGCCGGCATCGCCCTCGGCATCAAGACCGTTGGCAAGGAAGGCGCGCATCCGCTCGCCTCGTTCACGAAGACGATCAACGTCAACCTGGTCGGCAGCTTCAACATGATCCGCCTCGCCGCCGAGGCGATGTGCCGCAACGACCCCGAGCCGACCGGCGAGCGCGGCGTGCTGATCTCGACGGCAAGCGTCGCCGCCTACGACGGCCAGCAGGGACAGGCCGCCTATTCCGCGTCCAAGGGCGGCATCGTCGGCATGACCCTGCCGATCGCCCGCGACCTGGCGCGCAACGGCATCCGCAACATGACGATCGCCCCGGGCATCTTCGGCACGCCGATGATGTTCACCATGCCCGCCGAGCTGCAGGCGGCGCTGGCCGCGAGCGTGCCCTTCCCGAGCCGGCTGGGCACCCCGGCCGACTACGCCAAGCTGGTGCACCACATCGTCACCAACGACATGCTCAACGGCGAGGTGATCCGCCTCGACGGCGCGATCCGCTTGCCGCCGAGGTAGCGCCGCCTTCGCGGCGCTACCTCGGCTTCGCCTGGACAGGGCTGCTCCCTCCCCGCTTCGCTCCCCTCCCTCCGGGAGGGAGGGGCCGACCCCTTCGGGGTCGTTTTCTTAGGCGGCGTTGCGGCGGGCGTGGAGCATCCAGAGGCGCGCCAGGTCGGCGGTGCCGTCGGTGCCCTGGACGGACTTGAAGGTGGCTTGTGCCTTGGCCTTGTCGCCGGCGATGAGCTGGGCGATGCCGAGGTGCAGCTTGGCGTCCTCGGCCCGCTTCAGGCCGCCCTTGGCGATGCCTTGCTGCATCAGCTGCACGCCCTTGGCCGCCTGGCCGCTGTAGACCTGGTTCATGCCGACCGCCACCAGCGGGTCGCCCGACTTCGCCGCCAGGGCGTTGGTCTCGTCCTGGCTGCGTGACGCGGTGTCCTCGGCGAGCCGCTTGGCGACGAGGTCGCGCAGGCGCTTGTGCCGCTCGGCCTCCGGGCCGGTGCCCAGGACGTTGCTGGCGAAGCCCTTGTCGACCACCTGCTTGCTCTCGCTCGGCAGGTCGGCCTGGAGGGCGAGCTGGGCCATCTCCATGAAGTCGGCCGGCTTCGTCATGCTGCCGGTGGCGAGCGACAGGCGGAAGGCGTCGAGCGCGAGCCGGTCGGAGAACGAAGGCTTGCGCTGCATCCGGCTCAGCAGGTCGACCCAGTACTCCTTCTTCGGGTAGTAGGTGACCAGCTTTTCCATCGCGAAGACATAGGCGTTGTTGTCGCCCTGCTTGGTCGCCGCGTTGAGCAGCAACTTCAGCCGGTCTTCCGGCGGCGCCTGCCCGGCACGCTCGGCCGCGGTGATCTCGGCCATGAGCTCCTTCGACGCGCCGGCGAAGTCGCCGCTCAGGTACTGGCTCTGGATCAGCATGCCGCGGATCGCAGGATTGTTGCCGCCTTCCTTGAAGTAGCGCTGGCTCCACTGCATCGACTTGGCGTACTGCTGGGCACGGTAGTAGCCGACCGCGATCGACTCGATCATGCGCACCTTTTCGGCCGAAGACACCCGGGGGGAGCCGTTCAGCGCCTCGAACGAGCGCGCCGCGGTGTCGACCTCGCCGGCGCCCGAGGCCGCGGCGATGCGCATGCGCTCGATCATGAAGGTCTCGTTGGCATTGCGCGCGCCGGCCGCCTCGGCCTCGCGCACCTTGGTGAGCGCCTCCTTGTAGCGCTGCGCCTTGATCAGCTCCTGGGCCGCCTGCAAGGGCTTGCCGATCTCCGGGCGGAGCGATTCCTGCGCCTGGACAGGACCGCCGGCGAGCAGCGATGCGACGAGCAGCACCGCGCCGGCCGCGCCGCGCAGGCCGCGGCTACTTGACGAACTGTTCATTCCCGACCATCCCGAGCTTGGTGATGCCGAGGCGCTGCGCCGAAGCGAGCACGGTGGCGACCGACTTGTACTCGACGAGCTTGTTCGGCCGGATGTGGACCTCGGGCTGGTCGGGCTGCGCCGCGGCCTGCGAGAGGCGCGATTCGAGCACGCCGCGGTCGGACATCGGCTCGCCGTTCCAGAGGACCGTGCCGTCGAAGTCGATGTCGATCGTGATGACCACCGGCTCCTTCAGCTGCGGCGGCGGCTTGCCCACCGGCATGTTGAGGTTGACGGAGTGGAGCTGCACCGGAATCGTGATGATCAGCATGATGATCAGCACCAGCATCACGTCGATCAGCGGCGTGGTGTTGATGTCCATCATCACCTCGGGCTCGCCGCCGGCGTTGGAACCTACGTTCATGGCCATCGTGGCTCCTTCAGCCCTTCGGAGGCGGTTCGGTGACGAACTTGACCTTCTGGATCGAAGCCCGGGTGCACTGGAACAGGACGCGGCCGACCGACTCGTAGCGCGCCCGCTCGTCGCCGCGGATCAGCACTTCCGGCTGCGGCGTCAGGGTCGCGATCTTGCTGAGGCGCTGGAACAGCGCGTCGGTGTCGGGCACCAGGGTCTGGTTCCAGAAGATGTCGCCGTCCTTGTTGACGGAGATGTTGATGTTCTCCGGCTTGGTCGCGACCGCGATGTTGGTCTCCTTCGGCAGCGACAGCTGCACGGTGTGGGTCACCACCGGGATCGTGATCAGGAAGATGATCAGCAGCACGAGCATCACGTCGACCAGCGGCGTGGTGTTGATCGTCGAGACGACCTCGTCCTCGTCGCTGTCGGAGCCTACGTTCATCGCCATGGCGGTCTCCGCTCGGCTGGGTTCAGCGCGTCGCCGGCGTGCCCATGCGGGCACCCATCAGGACGCCGTGCAGGTCGGCGCCGAAGCGGCGCACCGACTCCATCGTCACCTTGTTGCGGCGCACCAGCCAGTTGTAGCCGAGCACCGCCGGCACGGCGACGAACAGGCCGAAGGCGGTCATGATCAGCGCCTCGCCCACCGGGCCGGCGACCTTGTCGATCGACGCCTGGCCGGCGATGCCGATCGCCGTCAGGGCGTTGTAGATGCCCCAGACCGTGCCGAACAGGCCGATGAAGGGCGCCGTCGAGCCGACCGTCGCGAGGAAGGCGAGGCCGTCCTGGAGGCGGCTCTGGACGTCGTCGAGCGCGCGCTGGACCTTCATCGAGACCCAGGAGTTGTGGTCGATGTTCTCGGTCAGCGCGCCTTCGTGGTGCTCGCTGGCCTCGAGCCCGGAATCGGCGATGAAGCGGAATGCCGTGCCCTCCTTCAGGCTCTGGGCCGCCTCGCTGACGCTTCGCGACTTGAAGAACTTGCCCGACACCTGCTTGGCCTCGCGCGACATCTGCAGGCTCTCGTACAGCTTGGTCACCAGGATGTACCAGCTGCCCATGCTCATCAGCGTCAGGATCAGCAGCGTTCCGCGCGACACCCAGTCTCCCTGAGAGATCGTGTGGCCGAGGCTGTAGGGGTTGTCCACCGACTCCTTGGACACCGGGGCGGCGGCCATGGGCGCGGGCGCCGAGGCGTCGGCCGCCACGGGCGCGGGCGCCGACGCGGCATCCGGAAGGGTGGCGGTCTGGGCCATCGCCTGCATCGGCAGGACGCTCAGGGAGCCGCAGGCGAGCGACAGGACGAGCGCGGCAAGACGCGCGGAGATCGAGGTGTTCGACATGATTCTGCTTTCAGTCTTTGGGTTCGCAAAAAAACGGCCTGACGGCGCGCGCCCGGGGCGACCGGCGCGCCGGGTCAGGTTTCCTACTGGAGCTTGTAGCCGAACGGCACCCGGACCGTGAGTTCGCGGCCCTGCCCCTGACACTTGTACTCGCCGACGATGCGCACGCTGTTGCGGGCGAAGATCTGGTGCGACGCGCTGATGACCGTGATGTTCTTGACTTCGCCGGTCGGCGAGAGCGTGAACTGGATCAGGGCCTCGCCCTTCTCTATGCCCTGGCGCTGCGCTTCCCGCGGGTAGGCGACATCGCCCATCACCGACTGGTAGTTGGAGCAGACCACGCCGGCCGAGACGGGAGCGGGCGGGGCGGCCGGCGCGGGCGCGGCGGCGACCACCGGCGGCGGCGCCGGGGCGATGACCACGGGTGCGGGCGGCGGGGTTGGCGTCGTCGCCGTGATCGTCGGCGCCGGCGGCGGCGCGGCGATCTGGATCTCGGGCGGCGGGATGAAGGGCGGCGGCGGCGCCTCCAGCTTGGGCGGCGGCGGCAGCACCACCTCCGGCGGCGGCGGCGGCTTCTTGATCTCCTCGATCACCTTGGTCTCGATCGGCGCGCGGATGACCTCGACGACCCGCTTGGCGAGGCCGGTCACCAGCGCGTAGACGACCAGGGCGTGGAACAGCACGACGATCGCCATGCCGACGAGATGCCGGCGCGGATCAGCCTGCCGCTGGGCGAAATTCATTGACTGGGATCTCCAGCTGGGGGCCTCGACGGGCCGCGAGTGTACAAAAAATGCCCACCGGCTTTTGGCCCGCGGGCAGTTTTGGATGATATCGCCTCTCGCCGCACCCGCTAGCCGGGCGATCAGGTCGAGGCCGTGTCCTACGTTTCGGCGAGGAACTGCCTACCAAAAAAAAGCCCGCCGGCGAACCGGACGGGCAGTGTTGAATCTGGCAGTTGCTGAAAGCGCACCTGCGTTCAAGGCG
>DATCGH010000717.1:0-2123 GCA_036509055.1 Caldimonas sp. | reverse complement strand
CGCGAGTACCTCGGGGCCTGGCCAGAGGAGGCTGCCGCCATTGCGCCTGTGTCGGCCCCTGTGATTCCGGTCGCCGCGGTGGACGGGCCCTCGGCGGCTCTAACGCCGACCTCCGTACCCGTTTCTCCGGCCGCGCCGCTCACCGGCACGGATTGAGGCTCCGCCCGGCCCCCTGGGCCGGCGCTACATCGACGCTTCGAGCATCGCGATGTAGTCGTCGCGCGTTGCCAGGCGCGGATTGGTCTTGTGGCAGTGGTCCGCCATCGCGCCGTCGACGATCTTCTCGTACATCGCACCAGTGACGCCGAGCGCGGCCAGGCCCGAAGGCAGGCCGAGACGGGCGTTCATGGCGCGGATCGCGTCGGCGACGGCCGCGCCGCCGTCGTCGCTCGTCGCCAGGCCCATCGCCCGCGCCATCCGCTCCAGCCGCCGGTCTTTCTTCATCGACTCGGCGGCGGCGTTGAACTTCACCACCGCCGGCAGGAACATCGCGTTGAGCGTGCCATGGTGCAGCTTGGGGTTGGCGCCGCCGAGGCTGTGGCTCAGGCTGTGCACGCAGCCCAGGCCTTTCTGGAACGCCATCGCGCCCTGCATGCTGGCGCTCATCATGTTCCAGCGCGCCTCGCGGTCGCTGCCGTTCTTGGTGGCGCGCTCGATGTGCCGCCAGGCACGCTCCAGACCGTCGATGCCGATGCCGTCGGCCGGCGGGTTGACGGCCGGGGCCATGAAGGTTTCCATGCAATGGGCGATCGCGTCCATGCCGGTGGCGGCGGTGAGGAAGGGCGGCAGGCCGAGGGTCAGTTCGGGGTCGAGGAGGGCGGTCTTGGGCACCAGATGCCAGCTGTGGAAGCCGAGCTTGCGGCCGTCGTCGACGATGACGATCGCTCCACGCGCCACTTCGCTGCCGGTGCCGGCGGTGGTGGGCACGGCGATCAGCGGCGCGACCCGCTCGCTGATCTTCGGGCTGCCGCCTTCGATCGTGGCGTAGGTCTTGAGCGGCCCTTCATGGGTGGCGGCGATGGCGACGCCCTTGGCCAGGTCGATGCTCGAGCCGCCGCCGACGGCGACCAGGCCGTCGCAGCCGTTCTGCAGGTAGGTCGTGACGGCGAGCCGGACCGCGGCCTCGGTCGGGTTCGACGGCGTGGCGTCGAACACCGCGTGCGGCAGGCCGTCGAGCGCGGCCACGGCGCGATCGAGCAGACCGGCGGCGCGCACGCCGGCGTCGCTGACGAGCAAGGGCTTTCGGATCCCCGCCCGGGCGCATTCCTGCGGCAGCAGCGCGAGGACGCCGAAGTCGATCTGGACCTGGGTGATGTAGTTGATTTGAGCCATGTGCGACAGTCTGGCACAACCGTCTGGCACACTCGCCGGCCATTCCGCCATGCAACGTTCCGACTTCCGATTCTTCGAGCGGCTTCGCGTCCGCTGGGCCGAGATCGACGCCCAGAAGATCGTCTTCAATGGTCACTACCTGATGTACTTCGACACCGCCGTCGCCGGCTACTGGCGGGCGCTCGGCGTGCCCTATGCGCAGACCATGGCGAGCTTCGCCGGCGACCTGTTCGTGCGCAAGGCCGAGGTCGAGTACATGGACTCGGCCCGCTACGACGACGTGCTCGACATCGGCATGCGCTGCGCCCGGGTCGGCACCTCCTCGGCTATCTTCGTCGGCGGCGCTTTCCGCGACCAGCAGTTGCTCGTCTCCTGCACTCTGACCTACGTCTTCGCCGATGCCGAGGGCACGGCCTCCAAGGCGGTGCCGCGCGAGCTGCGCGAGCTGTTCGACCGGTTCGAGCGCGGCGAGAGCATGGTCGATGTGCGCGTCGGCAGCTGGGCGGAACTCGGCGTCGATGCCCGGCCGATCCGCACCCAGGTGTTCATCACCGAGCAGAAAATCCCGGCGGAGATGGAATGGGACGATGCCGACGAAGGCGCGGTCCATGCCGTCGCCTACAACCGGCTGGGACAGGCGCTCGCCACCGGGCGGATGCTCGAACACGTGCCCGGGGTGGCCAAGATCGGCCGGATGGCGGTGGCCGCGAGCTCTCGGCACAGCGGCGTCGGCCGCGCGGTGCTCGAGGCGCTGCTCGATGCGGCCCGCAGCCGCGGCGAGCGCGAGGCGG
>DATCGH010000716.1:0-4712 GCA_036509055.1 Caldimonas sp. | reverse complement strand
ACGACGCTGCAGCCCCGGGCCGCCACCCGCTCGCAGACGGAGAGCAAGCCTTCGATCTCGGCCGGCAGGAGCACGGCCGTGGGCTCGTCAAGCACCATCAGCCGAGGGTTGCGCATCAGGCACTTGACGATCTCCACCCGCTGCCGCTCGCCGACCGACAGGTCCTGGATGCGCGCGGCCGGGTCGAGGGCCAAGCCGTACTCGCGCGACAGCGCCTCGACACGTGCGGCGTAATCCTTTCGCCGCAGCACGCCCGCCGACTGGCCGAGCATCAGGTTCTCGACCACCGTCATGTCGGGCACCAGGCTGAAGTGCTGGTGGACCATGGCAATGCCCTGGGCCAGCGCCTGCGCCGGACCGGCCGGTCGATGCGGCTCTCCGGCCAGGCGCATCTCGCCGGCATCGGGCCGGTAGACGCCGAAGACCAGGTTGCACAGGGTCGACTTGCCGGCGCCGTTCTCGCCGAGCAGGCAATGGATCTCGCCCGGGGCGATGTCGACCGAGACGTCGGCCAGCGCCTGCAGGCTGCCGAAGCGCTTCGACATGCCGCGCAGCGACAGCAGCGGCGCCGCTGTCGCCGTCGCTGGCGCCGGCGTCTCCGCCGGCCGCGGCACGGTCTCGACGAGCAAGGCCTTCAGCCCTCGAGGACCTTGATCTTGCCGTCGAGGATGGCCTTCTGGATCTCCTGCAGCTTCTTGGTCATCTCCGGGGTCGCGCCGCAGACCGCCATGCCGGACGCCTTGGGGCCCATCCCCAGGCCGAAGGGCTTGTAGCCCGCCTTCCAGGTGCCGGCGACCGTCTGGTCGATCGCGTACTCGGTCAGATAGCCGACGCCGGTGATGCTGTAGCCGATGTAGAGCGGATCGGAGCCGCAGCGGTCGGTGTAGCTGCCGATGATCTTGGTGCCCTTGTCCTTGGCCGCCTGCTCCATGCCGCGCAGGCCGAGGTTGAGGATGTGATAGTGGACATCGGCGCCCTGGGCGATCGCCGCCAGCGTCGCTTCCTTCGACTTGGCGACGTCGTCGAAGTCGCCGGTGTAGTTGACGAAGAACTTGATCTTCGGGTTGATCGACTTGGCGCCGTTGTTGAACTCCGTGCCGGCGTTGACGATGGGCGGGATCTCCAGGCCGCCGACGTAGCTGATGGCGCCGTTCTTCGACAGCATCGCCGCGGCCGCGCCGGCGACGTAGGCGATCTCGGCCTGCTTGACGTCGTAGCCGCTGACGTTGGCGAGGCTCTCGTCGCGATTGCCGCCGATGATGGCGAAGCTGACCTTCGGGAAGCGCTTGGCGACCTTCATCAGTGCCGCCTGGGTCTGGCCGCCGATGCCGATGACGAGCTTGTTCTTCTGCGCCAGGGTCGTCAGCGCCTGCTCCATGTCGGCGTTGCTGATGTTCTCGATCATCTGCACCTTGATGGCGGCGCCGTGCCGCTTCTGCGCCGCCACCAGGCCGTCGTAGCCGGATTCCATCCAGCCCTTGTCGGTCTTCGAGCCGGGGAGCAGCACGCCGATGGCGAGGGGATCGGCGGCCGCGGCGGTGCCCATGCCGATGGCGAAGAGCGACAGCGCCGCGAGCACGCGGCGACGCAGCAGGGAGAGGTGCGACATGCAGTTTTCCTTTCAGGGCGTTGTTGGCGCGCGACCGGTCGGCCGTGGACGCCAGCGCGATAAAGCAGAAAGAGTGCCAAAGGGGTTTTCGAAGCGTCGCCACAGGAGGCCTTCCCTGGCGGCAGCGGGTGCGAGCCCGCAAACCGGGCGCCGGCCGCCTCAAGGCAGGGCACCCGGACTGTGGCGCACCAAACTTGACCGTTGTTCAAGTCACTTGACTGTGGCGACACGTCCTGCGCGTGGCGCACGACTTGCTATCCGCTGGGCGACAAGGAGGATGCCGAATGGCTGAGGTGGAACCAGACGACGCGTCGCCTTCACCGCTGGCGCTCGACCTCGGCGCCCTGGCCGCGGCGATTCGAGCCCGCCGCTGGAGCGCGGCCGCCGTCACCGAGGCGGCGCTCCAGCGCATCGCCCTGCTCGATACTGGCCTGCACGCCTTCTGCACGCTCGACGCCGACGGCGCCCGCGCGCAGGCCGCGCGCATCGACGCGCGCTTGGCCGCGGGCGAGGACTGCGGACCGCTCGCCGGCGTGCCGGTGGCGGTGAAGGACCTGATCTGCACCGCCGGGCTGCGCACGACCTTCGGCTCTCTTCTCTACGCCGATCACGTGCCCGAGGAGGACGACGTCGTCGTGGAGCGGCTTCGCTGCGCCGGCGCGATCGTCCTCGGCAAGACCAATACGTCGGAGTTCGGCTACGGCGCGGTCGGCCACAACCCGCTGTTCCCGACCACCCGCAATCCGTGGAACCCGGTCCTCACCCCCGGCGGCTCGAGCGCCGGCTCGGCCGCGGCGGTGGCCGCGCGCATGGTGCCGCTCGCGCTCGGCAGCGACGGCGGCGGCTCGGTGCGCATCCCGGCGTCGCTCGCCGGCGTGTTCGGCATCAAGCCCTCGTGGGGCCGCGTTCCCGTCTACCCGGGCTGCCGCGACGAACGCCATCCCGGCATCTCGAGTTGGGAGTCGCTCGAGCACATCGGCCCGATCACGCGCACCGCCGCCGACGCCGCATTGGCCCTCTCCGTCCTGGCCGGGCCGACGCCGCGCGACCGCCACTCGCTGCCGGCGGAGTCCGCCGACTGGCGCGTGCCGGGCATGGAATCGCTGCGCGGCCGGCGCATCGCCTTCAGCATCGACATGGGCCATGCCGCCGTCGACCCCGAGGTCGCGGCCGCCGTCGAATCGGCGGCGCTTCGCCTGCAGGAGGCGCTCGGCGCCGTGCTCGACCGGGCCTGCCCGGCGATCGGCGACACCCAGGCGATGTTCGAGACCCTGGTCGCGCTCGACACCGACCGCGCCGGGCTGAAGGAGTTGGCGGCACGACGCGGTGTCGTCCTGACCGGCTGGCTCGCGAGCCTGGTCGAGCGCCGCTGGACCGGCGACGAGTTCACCGCCGCGACGATGGAACGCAAGCGGATCGTCAACACCACCTGGCGCTTCATGGAGGAGCACGATTTCCTGCTGACGCCGACGACGGCCGCACCCGCCTTCGCGGTCGACCTCGACGGACCCGAGCGCATCGACGGTCGCGCCGTCGCACCGACCGCCTGGATCGCCTTCTCGGCGCTCGCCAACCTGACCGGCCTGCCCGCGGCTTCGGTGCCCATCGGCCTCACCGCCGACGGCCGTCCGATCGGCCTGCAGATCACCGGACGCCATCTCGACGACCGTGGCGTGCTGGCGCTGTCGGCGGTGGTCGAATCGCTCTTCCCGCGCCAGCGCTGGCCGGGACCGCCGCTTGCCCCTACCCCCTAGGTCGCTCCCGTGAAGCCGGTGATACAAGGATCGGTGTGAAAAGCGCCGCAGCGAAGGCAGTCGCCAAGCCGAAGGCGGCAGGGGGAAACGGCACGCGCCGGACGCGGGCCGCCGCAGCCGCGCCCACGCCATCGCGCAGCGACGATCTCCAGATCGGTGGCCGCCTCAAGCACGCCCGCCTGCTCGCCGGCGTCCGCATGCGCGAGCTGGCGCTCAAGGTCGGCTGCACCGAAAGCATGATCTCGAAGATCGAGAATGCCCGCGTCGTGCCGTCGCTGCCGATGCTCAAGCGCCTGGTCGAGGCGCTGGACCGCGACCTGACCTCCTTCTTCGGCTCCGACCCGCACGCGCCGGGCATCGTCCAGCGCGCGCGCGAGCGACCCGTCGCCACGACCGACCCGATCCGCAAGGGGCGCGGCGTGAGCTACGAGCGCCTGGTGCCCTTCGGCGCCGGCAACCTGCTCGAAGGCAACATCCACGTGATCGCCGCCGACGGCACCAAGCACGATCCGATCACGCACCAAGGGGAGACCGTCGGCTACGTGATCCAGGGAAAGCTGGAGCTGACGATCGAGGGCACGCGGTACCTCTTGAGCACCGGCGATTCCTTTTTCTTCAAGAACCACCTCACCAACAGCTACCGCAACCCCGGGCCGAGCACGACGCGGGTGCTGTGGGTCAACACCCCGCAGGTGCACTAGAGGTGTCCGCGGCGGCGAGAGTCTCGCGAGGAGCCTACTTCTTCAAGGCGATGAACCTCAGGCCCTCGGACGTCGTCAATGCCAGATCTTCGATTGACCGATCGCGCGCGATCCTCCCGGATCGGGGTGAGTCAGCGCCGAGCTCCGCCGTTCAGGAGCCGCGTCAGCTTCACGAACGCCAGGACCGCCATCACCGCGTCGCTCAGGGCATCGTGCTCGCCGGCCGGTGGTCTCGCAGTCCAGCGCCACCCACTCGCCCGGCGGCGGCGGCTCGAGCATGAAGGAGAAGCGCTGATCGGCAAGGTGGTACTTCAGCCAGGCGCGGCGCAGCGCCGCCAGTCCCGCGCGTCGCGCGGTTGATCCACGTCAAGCCGATCTACCGCCCCTCGCCCCAGAGTCCGACACCGCGAGGCCGGCACTCGAAACCATGACACGACCAGGATGACGATGAGCGCACCCGACCCAGAGTTCCTTTTCCCCCCTGCGAGCCTGGCGGCGCACGCCCACGTCTCCGGCATGGCCGCGTACCGCGCGCTGGTAGCCGAGGCCGATCATGACCACGAGGCGTACTGGGGTCGTCTGGCCAAGGAGTTCCTGAGCTGGCGCACGCCCTTCAAGACCGTGCTCGACGCGAGCAAGGCGCCGTTT
>DATCGH010000715.1:0-5595 GCA_036509055.1 Caldimonas sp. | reverse complement strand
GGCGTCGAGCACCGCCTGCATCGCGCTGGTGGTGCGGGCATAGAGGGCGTAGTCGAACGAGGGCACGACCGCGCCGACCATGTGGCTGCGGGCGCTGCGCAAGGCCCGGGCCGCGCCGTGCGGCACGTAGCGCAGCTTGCTGACGGCATCGCGCACCAGCACCCGGGTCTCGGCGTCGACCTGCTCCGGCGAATTGAGGAAGCGCGACACGGTGGCGGTGGAAACGCCGGCCAGCCGCGCCACGTCCTTGGCGCTCGGGCGACCGGGCTTGGCGTCGACGGCGGCGGGGCTGCGTGTCATCCATGAATTCGATTACACAAGGCATGAGCTCATGCTCGGTATAAACGCTGATTCGCCATGGTTGTCTCGCCGCCGGCGGGCTGCTACCGTCATGTAATCGAATACAAGGAGACGTCTCCATGAAGAGCATTGACGGTCGTCGCACGGTCCTGAAGCAGGGCGCCGCGCTCGGCGCCGCCGTCGCCCTGGGTCCGGTCGGTCTGGGCTCGGCCCGGGCCCAGACCGACGAGCTCGCGCCCTACAAGGCGGCGAAGGTGAACTGGAAGCAGGTCGAGGGCGAAACAATCACGGTGATGGTGATCCCGGCGAGCTACTTCGAGAACCTGATCAGCCTGCAGCCGCAGTTCGAGGCGCTCACCGGCATCAAGCTGCGCTTCGAGAAGGTCCCGCCCGGGCAGATCCGGCAGAAGGCGCTGCTCGACCTCTCGTCGAAGACCGCGACCTACGCGACCCACGCCGCCGACCCGATGTACTACCCGCTGTACGTCTCGAACCAATGGGTCGAACCGCTCGACAAGTACCTCGACGACGCGACCCTCACCGACAAGGCCTGGTTCAATCACGACGACATCATCAAGGCCTGGCGCGATGCCGACTCGATCGGCGGCAAACCTTACGGCATCCCCTACGACGGCGAGGTGACGGTGCAGGTCTACCGCAAGGACCTGTACGACGCCAAGGGCCTGAAGCCGGCGGACACCTACGACCAGCTCATCGCCAACGCCAAGGCGCTGACCGACGCCAACACCCGCACCTACGGCCTGGCGCTGCGCGGCTTCTCGGGCGCGGGCCAGAACATGTACATCTACCCGTCGCTGTTCCGCGGCTTCGGCGGCAGCTGGATGCAGGGCAACAGCGTCGTCGTCAACTCGCCGCAGGCGGTGCAGGCGCTGCAGTGGTATGTCGACACGCTGACGGCTTACGCGCCGCCGGCGGTGCGCAACTGGAACTGGCCGGACATCGCCGACGCGTTCTCGCAGGGCACGGTCGCGACCTACATCGACGCGCACTCCTCGGCCGCGGTGATCACGAACCCGGAGAAGTCGAAAGTCGTCGGCAAGGTCGCCTACGCCCGCTGGCCGAAGGGGCCGAACGGCAAGAGAGTGACCTCGATCTGGAACTGGGGCTTCCCGATCAACGCTGCGCTGACCGAGAAGCAGAAGAAGGCAACGTGGCTCTTCATCGCCTGGGCCGCCTCGGCCGAGACCCAGGCGCGGACCTCGTGGAAGTTCGCCGGCCCGGCCAAGCGCTCGGGCGTGAACCGGGTGTCGGCGTGGAAGTCGCCGGAGTTCGCCGCGGCGATGAAGGACGCCGGCGACAACTTCATCCCGGCGGCGCTCGAGTCGCTGGAGCAGGACACGGACGTCGAATGGCGGCCGCGGGTGCCGCAATGGCCGGCCATCGGCGAGACCATGGCGACGGCGATCCAGTCGGCGCTGGTCGGGCAGAAGAAGCCGAAGGAAGCGCTCGACGAGGCGCAGGCGCGGATCACGACGATCCTGAAAGGCTGAGCGGCCGCGATGTCGTCGCCCGCGCGCGGCGCTCCGGCCGCGGCGCTCCGGCCGCCGCCGCTCACGCTGGAGGCGCGCGAGCGCCGCTTCGCCTGGGCCCTGCTCCTGCCGGCGATCGCCGTGCTGGTGCTCACGACCACGGCGCCGCTGGTCTACCTCGCCTGGAACAGCCTGCACCGGCTCGACCTCGGCATGCCCTGGCTCTCGGGCTTCGCCGGGGCGGACAACTACGTCAAGATGGGGAGCGACCCGCGGTTCTGGAATTCGCTCGTCCTCACCGCCGTCTACACCGCCTCGACGGTGCTGCTGCAGGTGGTGATCGGCCTGGCACTGGCGCTGCTGGTGCTGCAGATTCCGAAGGGCCAGGGCCTGCTGCGCGTCGCCGCGATCCTGCCGATCGTGCTTGCGCCGGTCGTCGTGGGTCTCTTCTGGCGCACGCTGGTGCTTGCCCCCGAGGTCGGCCTGGTCGACATGGTGACCCGCTCGCTCGGCCTCGGCAGCCACAACTGGCTCGGCGATCCGCAGCTGGCGCTGATCTCGGTGATCGCGATCCACACCTGGCAATGGACGCCGTTCGCCTTCCTGGTGCTGCTCGCCACCCTCTCGACCTTGCCGCCCGACGTCTACGAAGCCGCCCGGCTCGACCGCGCCGGTGCCTGGCAGCGCTTCTTCCACATCACGCTGCCACTGATCCGGCCGGCGATCGTGATGGTCGTGATCCTGCGAATGATGACCGCGCTCTCCGCCTTCGCCGCGATCTTCGCGGCCACCGGCGGCGGGCCCGGGTCGGCGACCGAGATCCTCAACCTCTACGCCTACCGCACCTCGTTCACCGAGCTGAATCTCGGCTACGGGTCGTCGCTGGCGATGGTGCTGCTCGCGATCACGTTCGCGATCTCGTGGTTCATGTTCCGGCTGCGGCGCAAGGCCACATGAACGGGTCCCGCTCCGCGACCCGGCAGATCGCGCTTTACGCGATCGCCGGCGTCGGCCTCGCCGTCTGGGCCTTCCCGGTGATCTGGGGCCTGCTCACCTCGTTCAAGACCGAGCGCGACGTGCTCGCCTTTCCGCCGAAGCTCGTGTTCGAGCCGACCCTCGCCAACTACCGCGAGGTCATCTTCGGCGCTTCGTCGATCGTGCCCAACCTGTGGTCGAGCGTCGTCGTCGCCACGGGGGCGACGCTGCTGACCATGCTGTTCGCCGTGCCCGCCGCTTATGCGCTGGCGCGGCTGCGCTATCCGGCCAAGCGCGCCTCGGGCTTCTACGTGCTGGCGACGCAGATGCTGCCGCCGGTCGGCCTCATCATTCCCTACTACCTGGTGCTGCAGAAGATCGGCGGCCTCGACAGCTACAGCGGCCTGATCCTCATCTACCTGACCTTCTCGCTGCCGTTCGCGGTCTGGCTGATGGTCTCCTACTTCGAGGACGTGCCGCTCGAGATGGAAGAGGCGGCGCTGCTCGACCGGGCCGGGCGGCTGCGCACGCTCTGGTACGTGATCCTGCCGCAGGTCCGGGGCGGGATCGCGGTGACCACCATCTTCGTCTTTCTCAATGCCTGGAACGAGTTCCTGTTCGCGGTCGTGCTCGGCGGCAACCGCGTCCGGCCGGTGACGGTGGCGATGTTCAACTTCATCTCGGTCGAGCAGACGCAGTGGGCCCGGCTTGCCGCCGCGGCAATGCTGGCGATGGCGCCGGTGATCCTGATCGGCCTCTTCGCCCAACGGCACATCGTCAAGGGCCTCACGGTCGGCGCGGTCAAGGGCGGAGGGCGGCGCGCATGACGGCGAGCGTGAGGCTGCAGGGCATCGTCAAGCGGCACGGCGCGACCACGGTGCTGCACGGCATCGACCTCGAGATCCGGCCGGGCGAGTTCTTCGTCCTGCTGGGGCCCTCGGGCTCGGGCAAGACGACGACGCTACGCATCCTCGCCGGCCTGGAGACGGTGAGCGCCGGCACGGTGACCATGGACGGCGCCGACGTCACCGCGAAGGAACCGGGCGAGCGCGACGTGGCGATGGTGTTCCAGAGCTACGCGCTCTATCCGCACATGACGGTGGCGCAGAACATCGGCTTCCCGCTGAAGATGGTCGGCACGCCGGCGGCCGAGGTCGAGGGCGCGGTCGCCGCCGCCGCCGCCAAGGTGGACATCGGCCACCTGCTCGCCCGCACCCCCGGCCAGCTCTCCGGCGGACAGCAGCAGCGGGTGGCGCTGGCCCGGGCGATCGTCCGCCAGCCGAAGCTGTTCCTGCTCGACGAGCCGCTCTCCAACCTCGACGCCAAGCTGCGCCTCGAGACCCGGCTCGGCCTGCACAAGCTGCAGCGCTCGCTCGGCGCCACCACCGTCTACGTCACCCACGACCAGGAAGAGGCGATGACGCTTGCGGACCGCATCGCCGTCTTCATGGACGGCCGCATCGTCCAGGTCGGCACGCCGCGCGAGATCTTCGCCACGCCGCAGACGCTCGCGGTCGCCGGCTTCATCGGCACGCCGGCGATGAACCTGCTGCCGGCGACCTGGTCCGGGGCGAGCGTCGAGCTCGGCGGCGCGACCCTGGCGGTGGCGCAGCACGCGAACAGCCCTGCCGCCGCAGCGCGGCCGGTGATCCTCGGCGTGCGCCCCGGCGACCTGCGCGTCGTCGCCACCGACGACGGCATGGCGGCGACGGTGGAGCGGATCGAGGATCTCGGCGACAGCTGGATCCTCAGCCTGCTCGACGCCGACGAGCGGCCGCTGAAGCTGAAGAGCGACCGGCCGCTCGACGTCGCCGAGGGCGCGGTCGTGGCCGTCGCCTTCGCGCCCGAGGCCGCGCACCTGTTCGACGCCACGACCGGCGCCCGGCTCTGAGCCGCCGCGCTTCCTTCCACGCGAACGACCCGAACCGCCATGAATGCATCGACCTCCCCGAAGAAGAAGCCGAACATCGTCCTGATCCTCAACGACGACATGGGCTACTCCGACCTCGGCTGCTACGGCGGCGAGATCGAGACGCCGAACCTCGACCGGCTGGCGCGAAACGGCCTGCGCTTCAGCAGCTTCTACAACACCGCCCGCTGCAGCCCGTCGCGCGCCTCGATGCTCACCGGGCTGCATCCGCACCAGACCGGCGTCGGCATCCTCACCTACGACTCCGGCCCCGAGGGTTATGCCGGCAACCTCAACCAGCGCTGCGTCACCATTCCCCAGGTGCTGAAGGCGCAGGGCTACCGCACCTACATGAGCGGCAAGTGGCACGTCGCCTCGAGCCTCGTCAAGCCCACCGACACCTGGCCGCTGCAGCGCGGCTTCGACGAGTTCTACGGCACCATCATCGGCGCCGGCAGCTTCTACGATCCGAACACGCTGACCCGTGGCAACGAGAACATCGAGCACGAGGCGCATGCCGAGGGCTTCTTCTACACCGACGCGATCAGCGACCAGGCGGTCGCGTACGTCGAGCGCCATGCGAAGGAGCGCCCCGACGAGCCCTTCTTCGAGTACGTCGCCTACACCGCGCCGCACTGGCCACTGCACGCCCACGAGGAGGACATCGCCAAGTACGAGGGCCGCTTCGACGCCGGCTGGGACGCGCTGCGCCAGGAGCGGCTCGACAGGCTCGTCGCCTCGGGGCTGCTGAAGGAGCACTGGAAGCTGACCGAGCGCGACCCGAGCCAGCCGCCGTGGAGCGAGGCCGAGGCCGACGCGCAGTTCCGCGCCTGGACGCTGCGCTGCATGGAGGTCTACGCGGCCCAGATCGACCGCATGGACCAGGGCCTCGGCCGGCTGATCGCGACGCTCGAGACGCAC
>DATCGH010000714.1:0-6550 GCA_036509055.1 Caldimonas sp. | reverse complement strand
ACCGTCCTTGCCCCATGCTTGCAGGACGGGGCCGCGCCGTGTAAAGGAACGTGTCGCCGGGCGTCCCGGGTCGGCACAAGGCGCGGCTGAAGCGTTGAACTTGCGCATCTTGCTCATTCGAGATCGCCCGTGCAAGCGGCGAACAACATGGAGCTGCCATGAAAAGAAACGTCCCCCCAGCGGCGAGCGCTTCGCGGTCGTGGAATCGCTGGCTCGTCGTCGTCCTTGCCGCGCTGCTGTGCCTGGGCTCGGCGTTGTCGGCGCGTGCCCAAGGCGGCCCCGCCGGCGGCGCCGACGCCGACCCCCCTGACCGAGTGGCGCGCCTGAGCGAAGCGAGCGGCAAGGTCTGGCTGTTCAGCCCCGACGGCAGCGAATGGATCGCGGTCGAGCGCAACCGGCCGCTGACCACCGGCGACCGGATCGCCACTGACAACGGCGCCCGCGCCGAGATCGCGCTCGGCTCGACGACCCTTCGCCTCGATTCGGCGACCGAGCTCGAGATCGTGGTGCTCGACAACAACGCCTTCAACGTGCACCTGCACTCCGGCAGCGTCGCCGCCCGGCTGCGCAATTCGCAGGCGGTCGCCGAGTTCGCACTCGACACCGACGAGGGGCGGTTCCGCGCCCGCGGCGTCGGCCGCTATCGCTTCGATCGCTTCGACCAGGCCAGCGACCTCACCGTCGACAGCGGCCAGGCGGTCTACGAAAGCCGTAACAGCGCGCTGCCGATCGGCACCGGCCAGCATGCGCAGTTCTGGCTCGACGCCAGCGGCGTGCCCCAGTACAACATGCTCGAGCCGGCGCGCGACAACTTCGCCGCCTGGAACCAGGAGCGCGACCGCGCCGAGGCGAGGCCGGTGGCGACGACGCGCTACGTCTCACCGGAGATGACGGGCGCCGAGGATCTCGACCGGTACGGCCAGTGGGAGCAGACCCCCGAATACGGCCCGATCTGGACGCCGCGCGCCGTCGGCGTGGGCTGGGCACCGTACAGCACCGGTCACTGGGCCTACGTGCGGCCCTGGGGCTGGACCTGGGTCGATGATGCGCCCTGGGGCTTCGCGCCGTTCCACTACGGCCGATGGGTCAACTATCGCAACCGCTGGTGCTGGGCACCCGGAACCTACGTCACCCGGCCGGTCTATGCGCCGGCGCTGGTGGGCTGGATCGGCGGCTCGCACGTCAACGTCTCGATCTCGATCGGCGGCGGCCGCAGCGCGCCGCCGGTCGGCTGGTTCCCGCTGGCGCCGCGCGAGGTCTACGTACCGGCCTACCGGCACAGCCCGGTCTACGTGCGCAACATCAACGTCACCCACGTCACCAACGTCACCCAGATCACGACCATCGTCAACAACACCAACGGCGCCGCCGATCGGCGCGACTTCGCCAATCGCAAGTTCCCGCATGCGGTGACCGTGGTGCCGGCGAGCGTGCTCACGAGCCGCGCACCGGTGGCCCCCGAAGCGGCCCGCGTGCGCACCGATCCGCAGGTCCGCGCCATGGTCGCCGATGCGAAGCCGGTGACGGTGGCGATGGCCGCTCCGGTCGCAGCGCCGCCACCGGCGGCCATGCCGCCTTCGGGCAAGTCCGCGAAACCGCCGCTCCAGGCCGGCCCTCCCGGGCCCGCCGGCGGTCCCGGCCAGGAGCGGAGCCCGGCTCCGCCGGCGCGACAGGCCACGGCAGTACCGGTGCCGGTGCCGGCGACGGCTCCCCGGAACGATGCCGCTGACGCCGCGAACCGCGGCGGTCGAGGCAACAACGCGCGCCCGCCGTTGTCGGACGCTGCGCCTCAGCCGAACGCCGCTCCTCAGCCGAACGCGGCGCCGCAGCCGAACGCGGCACCGCAACCGAACGCCGCACCCAAGCCGCACGGCGGGCCGCCGCCGATCGCCGGGCCGCAGCCTCCGGTCGCGCCGCCACCGGCCGCTGCCCCTCCAGCGAAGGCTCAGGCCACGTCGGTGGCCCCGCCGGTGGACGACGGCCGCGGTCGCCGCGGCAGCGGGGAGGCGCGCCCGGGCGCCGTGCCGCCGCCGCCGGTGAGCGGCGGCGCAGTCGCTCCGCCGCCCGCCCGCGGCACCGAAGCGCGAGCCAACGATCCGCGTCCCGCCGAGCGGCCGGTGGTTCGCCCGCTTGAGCCGCGTCCGGTCGATGCGTCCCGCATCGTGCGGCCGGTCGAGCCGGCCCATGGCCAGGAAGCGTCGCGCATTCCTCCGCCGCGTGCCGCCGAGCCGCCGCGTGCGGCCGCCCCCGCCGCGGCCAGGCCGCCTGAGCAGAAGCCCGAAGCCAAGCCCGCGCCGGAACAGCGCAGCCAGAAGGCGGACAAGACCGACAAGGCTGACAAGGCTGACAAGGCCGAGAAGGCCGACAAGGGCGAAAAGCAGCGCTGATCGGAAGCCGCGTGGCGAGGCCCGGCCTCGCCCGCGGTTCGCCTACCGGCTACTTGAGGAGCGGCTCCAGCACCGGCCAGACGTTGGCCAGGATGATCGGATGCGCGCTCGCCACAGGGTGGATCCGGTCGGCCTGGAACATGGAATCGGCCTGCGGACCGTCGGCGACGCCCTTCAGGAGGAAGGGCACCAGCGCCGCGCCCTGACTGCGCGAGACCTCGTCGAACATCGCCGCGAAGCGCTCGCCGTAGCTGCGACCGTAGTTCGGCGGGATCTGCATCCCGAGGATCAGCAGCCGGGCGCCGACCGCCTTGACCATCTTCGCCATCTCGATGAGGTTGCTGCGAGTGGTGTCGAGCGGCAGGCCGCGCAAGGCATCGTTGCCGCCGAGCTCGAGCATGACCAGCGTCGGCCGATGCTGCCGCAGCAGGGCGGGCAGCCGGGCCAGCCCGCCGGCGGTGGTATCGCCGCTGATGCTGGCGTTGATCACGGTGGCTTCGGGATAGTCGTGCGCCAGCCGTGTGGCCAGCAGCGCGACCCAGCCGCTGCCGCGCTGCAGGCCGTACTCGGCCGAAAGGCTGTCGCCGACCACCAGGATCGTCTGCGGCCGGGCGACGCGCGCGGCGGGTGCAAGGGAGGGCCATGCGGCCAGGAAAGGGCCGGCGAGGAGGCTCGCGCTACAGTGCGCGAGCCAGCGGCGACGCGCGATCACAAGAAGAACCCCAGCTCATCCATGTCCGAACCCATCATCGTCGTCGAGCGCCTGACCAAGCGCGTCCAGGACTCGACCGGCACCCTGACGATTCTCCACGACATCGATTTCACCCTGGCGCGAGAGCGCTCGGTGGCGATCGTCGGCGCCTCGGGGTCGGGCAAGAGCACGCTGCTGTCGATCATCGCCGGGCTCGATACGCCGAGCGAAGGCACGGTCCGGCTCGCCGGCATCGACCTGTTCGCGATCGACGAGGACGCGCGTGCCGCGGTCCGCGCCGAAAAGCTCGGCTTCGTGTTCCAGAGCTTCCAGCTGCTCGCCAACCTCGACGCCCTCGAGAACGTGATGCTGCCGCTCGAGCTCCAGGGGCGCTCCGATGCCCGGGCGCTGGCCACGGAGATGCTGAAGCGCGTCGGCCTGGGCGAGCGGCTTCGCCACTATCCGCGGGTGCTTTCCGGCGGCGAGCAGCAGCGGGTCGCGCTCGCCCGCGCCTTCGTCGTCAAGCCGGCGCTGCTGCTCGCCGACGAGCCCACCGGAAGCCTCGACTTCGCGACCGGCGAGACCGTGATGGCGCTGATGTTCGAGCTGAACCGCGAGGCCGGGACGACGCTGGTGCTGGTCACCCACGACAGCGACATCGCCGCGCGCTGCGACCAGCAGCTGCGGATCGAGGCCGGGCGGATCGGCGCCTGAGCGGCGCCCGCTTCGGGATCCTTCGCTGCGCTCAGGCCGACAGACGACGGCGCGGGTCGGTTGCGACCTGCGCCGCTCCGGGTCAGTTGGTGAACTTGTAGTCGGTCTTCGCCTTGGCGCGGAGCTCGTCGCGGAAGGCGGCGGCCTTCTGCTGCGACAGGCGCTGTTGGATCTGCGGCTTCACGTCGGCGAGCGGCGGGAACTTGGCTTCGCGCGTGTCCTCGAGGCGGATGATGTGATAGCCGAACTGGGTCTTCACCGGCACTTCGGTGTAGGCGCCCTTGGTCAGCTTGACCATGGCCTGCGAGAATTCCGGCACGTAGGCGCCGGCGTTGGCGAAGTCGAGGTCGCCGCCGTTCTCGGCCGAGCCCGGATCCTTGGAATTCTTCTTCGCCAGGTCCTCGAACTTCGCCCCGGCCTTGAGCTGGGCGATGATGGCCTTGGCTTCGTCTTCCTTCTCGACCAGGATGTGGCGGACGCGGTACTCGGTGCCGCTCGCCTGGGCCTTGAATTTGTCGTACTCGGCCTGGATCTCGGCGTCGGACACGGCCGACTTCTTGTCGACGTCCGCGGCGAGCAGGCCGATCAGGATGGTCTGGCGGGCGATCTCCATCTGCTGCTTGTAGTCGTTCGATGCGCCGAGACCGCGGCGCTCGGCTTCCTGGGCGAGGATCTCGTCGGTGACGACCTTGTCGCGGACCAGCTTGTCGATGTCCGGCGGCAACTGCTGGCCGCGGGCCGCGGCCTGCTTCTGCACCTGGGCGATGACGGCATCGGCGCGCGCCTTCGGCACCGGCTTGCCGTTGACGACGGCGATGTTCTGGGCCTGAGCGGCCAGCGGGGCGAACCCGGTGCCGGCAATGGCCGCCAGAGCGATGCTGGCGGCGAGAAAACGCTTCTTCATGATGAACGGGAGCCTTTCGGGCAAGGACAGGTTGAAAAGGGAGCCCGGCAGGATGCGGACCGGCGCGGCAGCGCGCGCGAGGGGATCAGGATTCGTCCGGCACTCGGGCGTCGATGGCGAGGGCGTGGATCCCCCGCGGCATCAGGGCGTGCAGGGCATCATATACGAGGCGGTGGCGGGCAACCGGCGTCAGGCCTTTGAAGCGCGGGCTGGCAATGCGGACGCTGAAGTGACGGCCTTCCCGCGCCCCGGCATGGCCGACGTGCAGGTGGCTGTCGTCCTCGACCTCGAGCGTCGTCGGCGCCAGCGCGGCCCGAAGCGCCGCCTCGATGTCCGCGGCGGCGACGCTCAACCCGGCCTCGTCTCGGCGGGCAGGGCCTTGTCGACGAGCGGGCGAGACGGCGCCGGCTCCTCGTCGTCCAGGTAGCGCGAGATGTAGAAGCCCTGGGCGAGGATGAAGAGCAGGTTCAGGGCGGTCAGGCCGAAGACCTTGAAGCTCACCCAGGTGGACGTGGAGAAGGTGTAGGCGACGTAGAGGTTGGCCACGCCGGTCAGCGTCAGGAACAGGATCCAGGCGTAGCCGAGCCGCTGCCAGACGACGTCGGGCATGTGCAGCTGCTTGCCGACCAGGGTGCGCAGCAGGTTCTTGCCGATCAGCTGGCTGACCAGCAGCACCAGCGCCATCGCCCAGCAGACGGCGCTTGGCTTCCACTTGATGAAAGTCGGGTTGTGGAACCACACGGTCAGCCCGCCGAGGACGGTGACGAGCGCGAAAGTCACCCAGAGCAGGGTGTGCACTTTCTTGCGCATCGCCAGCAGCGCGGCGATCTGCACCAAGGTGGCGATGCAGACGACGACGGTGGCGAGCAGCACCGGCGCGACGTCGGGCGCGACCACCCCGCCCGAGACGATCGCGCCGAGCTGATCGGTGGCGAACCGAGCCGCCTCATCCGCGTTGGCATTCGCCAGGAAATAGGTGACGAAGAACAGGACGATCGGCAGGAAATCGAGCAGCATCGGCGGCGGTCTGTGGGTGCAGGAGAACGACGGGCCGGTCGTTCGGCGGGGGGAGTCTAAGCCCAGCTTCGGCCGTCTTTCGCGAGACCTCGCGCGTCGCCTTGGCGACATCGTGAAGAAAGGGCGTTCCGGGCATTCCCTCATGGGTTTGCCCGGCAAAACTTGTACGCTCGTTGCGCCCTAGAAATCGCCGACCAGGAGATCTTTTCCGATGAACTTCGCACACAAACTCGTTGTCGCCAGCCTCATGGCGGCAGCCGCATCCGGTGCCTTTGCCCAGAAGGGCGAGACGGTCAAGATCGCCATGATCGAAGGCCTGTCCGGCCCATTCGCCAACGTCGGCCAGAACCAGCTCCGCACCTGGCAGCTCGTCGCCGAGCACTTCTCCGCCAAGAACCCGGCCGGGGTCAAGTTCGAAATCGTCGGCATGGACAGCAAGAGCTCGCCGCAGGAGGCGCTGAACCTGCTCAAGTCGGCTGCCGACCAGGGCTTTCGCTACGTGACGCAGGGCAACGGCTCGAACGTCGCCGTGCCGCTGGCCGATGCCGTGGCCAAGCACAACGAGCGCAATCCCGGCAAGGAAATCGTCTACATGAACTATGCGGCGGTCGACCCCGTGTTGACCAACGAGAAGTGCACCTTCTCGCACTTCCGCTACGACGCCGACACGTCGATGAAGATGGCCGCTCTGACCGCCTTCATGAAGGACCAGCCCAAGATCTCCAAGGTCTACCTGATCAACCAGAACTACTCGCACGGCCAGCAGGTCTCCAAGTTCTTCAAGGAAGGCCTGACGCGCAACCGTCCCGACGCCAAGATCGTCGGCGACGACCTGCA
>DATCGH010000713.1:0-2134 GCA_036509055.1 Caldimonas sp. | reverse complement strand
GGCGTGCTGACTCCGAAGGCCTTGATCTTGCCGCCCTTGATGAGCGGGATCGAGGTCGCCATGCCGTCGAACATGAGCTGCACGTGGCCGCCCATCAGGTCCTGCAGCGCCGGGGTGGAGCCCTTGTAGCCGACATGCGTCATGTCGATGCCGGCCGCCTTGTTGAGCAGCAGTCCCTCGACGTGCGACAGGGTGCCGGCCTGGTACGAGGCGAAGTTGACCTTCCCCGGATTCGCCTTCACGTAGGCGACGAGCTCGGGAAGCGTCTTGGCGGGGAACGACGGGTTGCCCACCAGCACCAGGCCGCCGCGCGCCACTTCGACGATCGGCTTGATCTCGTTCGCCATGACGATCGGCAGCTTGAGGATGTGCGGGATCTCGCTGACCAGCGAGCTCACGCCGACGAGCAGGGTGTGGCCGTCGCGCGGCGCCAGCGACAGGTCGTTGACCGCCAACACGCCGCCCGCGCCCGCCTTGGGCTCGACGATCACCGGCTGGCCGATCTGGCGCGTCAGTTGATCGGCGAGGAGCCGGGCGGCGATGTCGGCAGAGGCACCCGCGGGTCCGGCGGCGACGATGCGCACCGTCTTCTCCGGCCACTTCGAGGTTTGCGCGCGCAGCAGCGGCGCTGCCAGGGAGAGGGCGCCGGCGGCCGCCGGCAGGCCGAGGAAATGACGCAGGACGCGACGACGTTGCATGCTTGTACTCCGTGCGATGTGGGGGATCCGGCTCAAAAGCCCCAACGCAGCAGCGCCAGAACCAGCGCCGCCAGGAACAGGGTCTCGCCGAACATCAGAACCACCGGTTTTAGGCCGACGGCGGCGAGTTCCTTCAATTGCGTCTTCATGCCGATGGCGGAGATCGCCGCCACCAGGCACCAGCGCGAAACCTCGCTGCCGCCCTTGGCCACGACGCCGGGCAGCCAGCCGGTGCTGTTGATCGCCACCAGCACCGCGAAGGCGACTGCGAACCAGGGCAGAAGCGGCGGGCGCTTGCCCGTGGCGCTGGCGGCATCGCCCATGTCGGTGAAGCGGGCGCGAACCAGCATCACCGCGAACACGATCACCGGCACGAGCATCGCCACCCGCATCAGCTTGACGAAGGTGGCGACGTCGCCGGTCTCCTTCGACATGCTGTAGCCGGCGCCGACCACCTGCGCCACGTCGTGGATGGTGGCGCCGAGAAAGATGCCGGCCAGGCGCTCGTCGAGCCCGACGGCGCGCGCCAGCATCGGATAGAAGATCATGACCACGGTCGACAGGGCCGAGACGCCGACCACGGTGAAGAGGGTCGCGCGCTCCTTGAGCGGATGCGCCGGCAGCGCCGCGGCCAGGGCCAGCGCCGCCGAGGCGCCGCAGATCGCGGTGGCGCCGCCGCTGAGCAGGCCGAACAGGGTGTGAAAGCCCATCATCCGGGCGACCAGCATCGACACGCCGATCGTCAGCACCACCGAGACGACGACGATCGCCGCCGGCTGCCAGCCGAGCTCGGCGATCTGGCCGAAGGTGATGCGCAGGCCGAGCAGGGCGACGCCGATGCGCAGCACCTGGCGCGCGGTGAACTCGATGCCGGCGGCGCACGGGCCGTCGCCGGAAAGGAAGTTCATCGCCAGGCCGAGCAGCAGCGCGAACAGCATCTGCGGCGCGCCGTAGTGCTCGGAGAGGAAGGTCGCGGCGGCGGCGACGACCGCGCAGGCCAGGATGCCGGGGAAGAGCGCCTTGGCAGCCTCCGGTCGGCCCAATGCGGCCGAAAGCGCGGTCATCCCTTCTCGGCCACGCGGGCCGTGGGCAGCTCGTGCTCGCCGAACTGCTGGCGCAGCTTGTTCTTCTGCATCTTGCCGGTGGCGCCGAGCGGGATCGCATCGACGAAGACCACGTCGTCGGGCGTCCACCACTTGGCGATCTTGCCGTCGTAGAAACGGATCAGCTCGTCGCGCGTCAGCTCGGCGCCGGGCTTCTTCACCACCACCAGCAGCGGCCGCTCGTCCCACTTCGGATGGCGCGCGCCGATGCAGGCGGCCATCGCCACGCCGGGATGGGCCATGGCGATGTTCTCGAGGTCGATCGATCCAATCCACTCGCCCCCGGACTTGATGACATCCTTGCTGCGGTCGGTGATTTGCATGTAGCCGTCG
>DATCGH010000712.1:0-4863 GCA_036509055.1 Caldimonas sp. | reverse complement strand
AAGCGCAGGCGCTTCACGCGCCGTCGGAGCCCAGGGCTTCTTCGGCGTCGCGGGTGACCTTGAACCAGCGGACGGCGCCGCCGCGGGTCAGCATCACGGTGAAGACCAGGCCGCCGACCGAGACCGACTCGCTGCGCCGCGGCACGCGGCCGAGCTCCTGGGCGACGAGGCCGCCGATGGTGTCGAACTCGTCGGTCGGCAGGGCGATGTCGAAGAAGCCGTTGACCGTCGCCACCGGGGTGTCGCCGGCGACCCGCTGGCCGCCGTCGGCCAGGGTGTAGATGCTGCTCTCGCCGTCCTTGTCGTCGAACTCGTCCTCGATCTCGCCGACGATCTCCTCGAGCACGTCCTCGATCGTCAAGAGGCCCGCGGTGCTGCCGAACTCGTCGATGACGATCGCCAGGTGGTTGCGGTTGGAGCGGAAGTCGCGCAGCAGGTCGTTGAGCGCCTTCGACTCCGGCACGAACACCGCCGGCCGCAGCAGGGTGCGCAGGCTCAGGCCCGGCGAGCGCTGCAGCTTCAGCAGGTCCTTGGCCAGGAGGATGCCGATGACGTTGTCCTTCTTCTCCTCGTACACCGGAAAGCGCGAGTGGCCGGTGCGGATGATGACGTGCAGCAGCTCGTCGTACGGGGCGTCGATGTCGAGCAGGTCCATGTGCGGCGTCGGCACCATCACGTCGCCGGCGGTCATGTCGGCCATGCGGATCACGCCCTCGAGCATCATCCGCGATTCCGGCTCGATCAGCTCCTTCTGCTCCGCGTCGGCGAGCGACTCCATCAGCTGGTCGCGCGAATCGGGGCCCGGGACGACCAGGTCCACGAGCTTTTGGAAGAGATTGCGCCGCTCGGGGGCGGCGGCGGCCTTTTCGGCGCCGCGCGCGGCGCGGGCGGCAGGAGGTTCTGACATCGGGGGCGGTGGGAGCGCCGGCGAAAATCCGGAGCGGCAGCCAGCTTACCCGAAGCGCGAAACGTGCCCGCTTGACAAGTCTGCTACCTTGAACGGGTGAACGCCGGCCTCAATTGCTTCGCCCGTCCCGGGGCGGCGACCGGCCGCCCCTACCCCCGACCCAACCCGAACCCCTGGTGAACCGACCATGAGCCTGATCCCCGCCACCATCCTGACCGGCTTCCTGGGCTCGGGCAAGACCACGCTTCTGAAGCGCGTTCTGACCGAGGCCCACGGGCAGAAGATCGCCGTCATCGAGAACGAGTTCGGCGACGAGAACATCGACAACGAGATCCTGGTGCAGGACTCGAAGGAGCAGATCATCCAGCTGAACAACGGCTGCGTCTGCTGCTCGATCCGGGAAGACCTGCGCACCACCCTCGCCGACCTGGCCGAGAAGAAGAGGAAGGGCGAGCTCGACTTCGAGCGGGTCGTGATCGAGACCACCGGCCTGGCCGACCCCGGCCCGGTGGCCCAGACTTTCTTCATGGACGACGAGATCGCCGAGAGCTACCTGCTCGATTCGATCCTGACCCTGGTCGACGCCAAGCATGGCGACCAGCAGCTCGACGCCCGGCAGGAAGCGCGCCGCCAGGTCGGCTTCGCCGACCAGATCTTCATCAGCAAGACTGACCTGGTCGACGGCGAGACGGTGGAGGGGCTGATCCACCGGATCAAGCACATGAACCCGCGCGCCAAGCAGACGAGGGTGAATTTCGGCGACGTGCCGATCTCCCAGGTGTTCGACCTCAAGGGCTTCAATCTCAACGCCAAGCTCGAGATCGACCCGGAATTCCTCAAGGCTGACGACCACGACCACGATCACCACGGCCACGACCACGACGATCACGAAGGCCACGACCACGAGCACGGCGAGGATTGCGACCACCCGCACCACCATGCCCACGACGATGACGTGAAATCGTTCGTGTTTCGCGCCGACAAGCCGCTCGACGCCGGCAAGCTCGAGGACTTCCTCGGAGCGATCGTCCAGGTCTACGGCCCCAAGCTGCTGCGCTACAAGGGCGTCCTTTACATGAAGGGGGCCGACCGCAAGGTCATCTTCCAGGGCGTGCACCAGCTGATGGGCAGCGATCTGGGCCCGAAATGGATGCCGGGCGAGAAAAAGACGAGCAAGATGGTGTTCATCGGTATCGACCTGCCGCGTGAGATCCTGGAGCAGGGTCTGAAACAGTGCGTTGCCTGAATGCGCGCGGCCCCACACAGGTGACTACAATCCGCGGCGCTTGAACCGGCCCCCTCCCGCACAGCCGCCTTGCCATGCGGGGTCGAGCCGTCGCTGCGAGGAGGAACCGTGAGCACCACTGCCGGGAAGAAAAAGACACCGTCGAAGGCGTCGTCGAGCGCCAAACGCGCCCCGCCCGCGAAGAAGGCCGTTGCCAAGAAGAAGCCGGCGCCGGCCAAGACGGCCCGGCCGGCAGCGAAGAAACCCTCCCCGGCGAAATCCCCTCCCCCTGCCAAGAAAGCTGCCCCCAAACCCGTGACTTCCACCGCCACCAAGGCCCACGCCAAGGCCGTCCCGAAGACCGCCGCCAAGACCGCCGGCGGCAAATCGATGCCCGCCACACCGGTAAAGACCTCCGCCGCCAAGACCGCCCCGGCCAAGGCGGCGCTCCCCAAGCCCGTGCTGGCCGCCGTCCCGACCGCCAAGCCCAGGCCGGAGGCGCCGGCCGCGACCCGGCCGATCACCCTGGCGCCGGCGCCGGTCCCGGCGGCGGGCGCGCCGATTGCCTTCCCAGCCGGCGTCGTGCCGCGCAAGCCCGGGCGCGGCACACCGAAGTATTTCGTCGCCCCGGTGCAGGCCCCGTTGCCTCCGCCGACCTCACGATTCGCCGACCGGTTCGCGCCGCCTCGGCCGCCGACCCGACAGATGAAAGCGGAAGAAGTCGACACCCCCCGCGAAAAGCAGAAGGCCGACCCGAAGCTGGCCAATGCCTGGAAGACCAAGAGCGGGCGCGAGCTGAGCGACGCCGAGGTCCTGGCGATGCCGGACACGGAGTACATGAACGAGAAGCAGATCGACTTCTTCAAGGGCAAGCTCGAGGCGCTCAAGGACGACCTGCTCAGCAATGCCGGCGAGACGACCGAGCACCTGCGCGAGGACACGTCGATCGTTCCCGACCCGGCCGACCGGGCGACCATCGAGGAGGAGCACGCCCTCGAGCTTCGAACCCGGGACCGCGAACGCAAGCTTCTGAAGAAGATTTCGCAGTCCTTGGCAAGGCTCGAATCGGGCGAATACGGTTTCTGTGACGAAACCGGCGAACCCATCGGCCTGGGACGGCTGATCGCCCGGCCCACCGCTACACTGTCTCTCGAAGCGCAGCAGCGGCGCGAGCTGAAGCAGAAGATGTTCGGCGACTAGCGTTCGCCGACCCTTTCCCGCGGCCGACTCCTCCGATGGCGGAACCCAAAGACACGACGAGTTTCTTTCGCAAGGTCGTCAAGTTCGTGGCCAATCCGTCCACGGATTGGACAGAGCTCGATGCGCCCGTCGAGGACACCCGCGAAAGCGATTACGCCAAGGGCGAGCTGAAGGCGATGATCGAGCGCAAGCGCCGCAACGATTTCGTCAGGAAGCGCGAGTTCGACATGCTGCGCAAGGTGCGCCGCGAGGGCCTGTCGAGCGAGCAGATCGCCGCCCTCGGCTCCTCGCGCCTCGACGACTCCCAGCCCCGGGCCTCGGAATCGCCGGCCCGCCAGGATGCGGGCGTCAAGGCCAAGATCGACGAGATCGAGCAGCAGATGGTGGGCGACAACTACGCCAGCACGCAGCGCCGCGCCCCCGAGTTCTACAACGCGCCGACCCAGCCGGTGCCGATCGACATGGCCGGCCGGCCGGCCGCCAACGCCCCGACGCCGCCGCCCCAGGGCGGCCAGGTCGAGGATTTCGTGCCCGCGGCTCAACCGGCCGGAAAGATCGTCAAGACCGTGCCGGCCGCGGCACGCTCCGCCTCGATCGCCCCGATCAAGCTCGACCTCACGCCGGCCGGCGACTTCGGCCCGGCGTTCGCCGCCAACAGCGCCGAGGTCGCCCATGACCCGGACCTCGACGAGGCGGTGATCGCCTTCGCCAACGCCGACTTCGAGCAGTGCGAGCAGTCGCTCGCGTCGCAGACCGGCCCCGGCGGCGGCCGGTCCCAGCATGCCGAGACCTGGCTGGTGCTGTTCGACCTCTACCGCGCCACCGGCCAGCAGAACAAGTTCGAAAACCTGGCGCTCGACTATGCGCAGCAGTTCGGCTGGTCGGCGCCGCAGTGGTTCTCGATGCCGAAGATGGTCGCCGAGGCGGCCAGCGAAGAGCGGCCGAGCGGCAGCCGGGCCGAAGGCCAGGTCGGCTGGGTCTGCCCGCAGTATCTCGATGCCGACGGCGTCGCCAAGCTGGCCTCGCTGGCGCTGCAGATGCCGCTGCCCTGGGTGTTCGACTGGGGCGCGCTGCAGACCATCGACGCCGAGGCCTGCGGACGGCTCTCCGAGCTGTTCCGCAGCTGGATCCCGCAGGACCTGGACATGCGCTGGCTCTCCGGCGACCGCCTCTTCAACGTCGTCCAGGAAGCCGCGCCCACCGGCGTGCGCGACGCCGACCCGGCCTTCTGGCAGCTGCGCCTCGACGCCCTGCGCATGACCAACCGCCCCGACCAGTTCGACGAGGCGGCGATCGACTACTGCGTCACCTACGAGGTCTCGCCGCCTTCGTGGGAGCCCGCCAAGTGCCTCGTCCGCGTCAGCGGTTCGAGCCAGAGCACGACGGCGCCGCCGCTCTCGGTGGTGAGCGACGTCTCGACCAGCTTCCACGAGTCGCAGCTGACCGACGACACCGGCATGGTCCAGGTGGCCACGGTCGAGCTCTCCGGCCAGCTCGTGGGCGACATCGCGACGACGCTGAAGAAGCTCGA
>DATCGH010000711.1:0-2754 GCA_036509055.1 Caldimonas sp. | reverse complement strand
TGGGAGCACACCGTGCTCGTCACCGACAGCGGCTATGAGGTGATGACGCTCTCGTCCGGCTCGCCGCCGCCGCCGGCCTTCGTCAACGCGGCGTGAGCGCGGTCGTGTCCCGCGCCGGTGTCGCGAGCGAACCGGCGAACGCCGCGTCACCGACCCTCGCCGAGCTGCGCGCCCGCTATCGCGACGGCAAGACCGCCCTGCTCGGGCACTTCGCGGCGACGCGGCCGACGGCGCGGGCGGCGCTGACCCTGATTCGGGCCCTGGCGGGCCAGGTCGACGAGACGCTGCTCGCGCTGTGGCAACGCTGCGGCATGCCGCCCGGGCCGTCGCTGGTGGCCGTCGGCGGCTATGGCCGCGGCGAGCTGTTCCCGCATTCCGACGTCGACGTGCTGGTGCTCCTGCCCGGCGACGGCACGCAGGGTCTCGAGCGCATGCGCCAGGCGACCGAGCGCTTCATCACCGACTGCTGGGACGCCGGACTCGAGATCGGCTCGAGCGTGCGCACGGTCGAGGAGTGCGTGGCGATCGCCGCGACCGATGTCACCGTGCAGACCGCACTGCTCGAGGCCCGCTTCCTCGGCGGCGAGCGCAAGGTCTTCACCGCCTTTCAGAAGGCGACGGCCAAGGCGATGGACGCCAAGGCGTTCCTGCGCGCGAAGACGCTGGAGATGGCCCAGCGCCACCAGAAGTACGAGAACACGCCCTACTCGCTCGAGCCGAACTGCAAGGAGAGCCCGGGCGGATTGCGCGACCTGCAGACCGTGATCTGGGTGGCGCGCGCCGCCGGCCTCGGCCGGACCTGGCAGCAGCTCGCGGCTCATGGCCTGATCACGCCGTTCGAGGTGCGCCAGCTGCAGCGCAACGAGGGCGTGCTCAAGCTGATCCGGGCACGGCTGCACATGATCGCCGGGCGGCGCGAGGACCGGCTGGTGTTCGACCTGCAGACGGCCGTGGCCGAGAGCTTCGGCTACATGGCGGCGCACGGCCAGCGCGCCTCGGAGCGGCTGATGCGCCGCTACTACTGGGCGGCCAAGGCGGTGACCCAGCTCAACCAGATCCTGATGCTCAACATCGAGGAACGGGTGAACGGCCTGCAGGACGCGCCGATGCGGCCGATCAACGACAAGTTCCTGGAGCGCGGCGGCATGCTCGAGGTGGCGAGCGACGACCTCTACCAGCGCGACCCGCACGCGATCCTCGAGACCTTCCTCGTCTACCAGCAGACGGTGGGTCCCAAGGGCCTCTCGGCGCGGACCCTGCGTGCGCTCTACAACGCGCGCCACCTGATGGACGGCAAGTTCCGCCGCGACCCGGCGAACCACGCCACCTTCATGAAGATCCTGCAGGCCAACGCCGGGCAGACGCACGCCTTCAGGCTGATGAACCAGACCAGCGTGCTCGGCCGCTACCTCTGGGTCTTCCGCCGCATCGTCGGCCAGATGCAACACGACCTGTTCCACGTCTACACGGTCGACCAGCACATCCTGATGGTGATGCGCAACATGCGCCGCTTCTTCATCCCGGAGCACGCGCACGAGTACCCGTTCTGCTCGCAGCTCGCCTCGACCTTCGACCGGCCCTGGGTGCTGTTCATCGCCGCGCTGTTCCACGACGTCGCCAAGGGGCGCGGCGGCGACCACTCGGTGCACGGTGCACGCGAGGCGCGGCGCTTCTGCCGCGAGCACGGGGTCGGGCGCGAGGACACGCAGCTGATCGAATTCCTGGTCGGCCAGCACCTGACGATGTCGCGCATCGCCCAGAAGGAAGACCTCTCCGACCCGGACGTGATTGCCGCGTTCGCCAAGCTGATCGGCAACGAGCGGCGCCTGACCGCGCTCTACCTGCTCACCGTCGCCGACATCCGCGGCACCAGCCCGAAGGTCTGGAACGCCTGGAAGGGGAAGCTCCTCGAGGATCTGTACCGGCTGACCCTGCGCGCCCTCGGCGGCGCCCGGCCGAACCTCGACGCCGAGATCGAGGCCACCAAGCTCGAGGCGCGGCTGCTGCTCAACCTCGCCTCGCTGCCAGCCACGGCCGAAGTGCCGCTCTGGCGCACCCTGCAGCTCAGCTACTTCACCCGCCACGAGGCCGGCGACATCGCCTGGCATACCCGCTCGTTGATCGATCTCGTCGACACGCCGTCGCCGGTGGTGCGCGCCCGGGTCAGCCCGCTCGGCGAAGGGCTGCAGGTGCTGGTCTACGCACCCGACCAGCAAGACCTGTTCGCCCGCACCTGCGGCTACTTCGACGGCGCCGGCTTCAACATCCTCGACGCCAAGGTCCACACCACGACCGGCGGCTATGCGCTCGACACCTTCCTGGTGGTCAGCCCGCACATCGACACCCACTATCGCGACCTGATCGCCTATGTCGAGACCCAGCTGACCTTGGCGCTGAAGGCGACCGGGCCGCTGCCCGAGCCGAGCCGCGGCCGGCTCTCGCGCCGGGTCCGCTCGTTCCCGGTGACGCCGCGGGTGACGCTCAGGCCCGACGAGCGGGCCCAGCACTGGCTGCTCGGCGTCTCGGCGAGCGACCGCTCGGGCCTGCTCTACGCGATCTCGCGGGTGCTGGCCAACCACAACATCAACCTGCAGCTCGCCAAGATCACTACGTTGGGCGAGCGGGTCGAGGACACCTTCCTGATCGACGGCTCGGCGCTGCAGCAGAACAAGCTGCAGCTGCAGATCGAGAGCGAGATGCTCGACGCGATCAGCGCCTGAGCGAGTCCGGACTCCGGTGTCGCTGATCCCCATT
>DATCGH010000710.1:0-2062 GCA_036509055.1 Caldimonas sp. | reverse complement strand
AAGTCGCGGTAGCTGACGGGCTTTTCCGGGGCGAGGCACTGGAAGGGCAGCGCCGCCGGCGACGAAGCGGCCGGCGTCGAAGCGGCAGACCAGGTCGGCAGGGCCGCGCGAGCCGGTGGCGGCGAGCAGGCCGCGAAGAATTCATCCGTCTGCTCGTTGTGGAATTCCCTCAGCCGGGCGGCGACGAAGCGCGCCTTGTCGGTCTCGCCGACCTCGTCGAGCGCCCTCGCCCAGGCGAGCATCAGGCGCGCGTCGAGCAGGAAGTGGGGCGCCCGCTCGAACGCCTTCATCGCCGAGCCCGGATGCTCGACCACGGTCGCCGCGGCGTAGTCGGCATGGTGCGCGAACAGGATGCTGTGCCGGCCGGCAGCGATGCGCTTGTCGAGCGACGCGGCCTTGGCCGGCGGCACGAAGATGACCACCACCCGCATGTAGTCGTAGAGCGCGAGCGTGGTGGCGAGGATCAGGAGCATCGGCGCCAGCACCAGCGGCCGGGTGACGGTGCCGCGGTCGGCGGCGGCCAGCGCCCGGTCGCGCGGATCCGGCCGCTCCAGGCAGAGGCCGAAGGCGAATGCCGCGGGCAGGAGGAAGTAGGAGTACCAGAGCGGGTACTCGAGCAGGCTGTGCGTCGCCGCCATCACCACCATGACGAAGGCGGCGCGCTGCATCGGTAGCGGCGGCCTGGCTTCGGCGCCTTCGCCCAGGGGCGCGCTCGTTGCCTTGCCGAAGAGGGTGGTGAACCGCGCCCCCGGCTCGCGGCCGTCGGCGACGGCGTTGCGCATCGCCTGCCAGAGCGCGTAGCCCATCAGGCCGAGCACCAGCAAGGTCAGCGGAATGCCCAGCTCGACGCCGAACTGCAGCATCAGGTTGTGAGCATGGTCGAAGAAGGCGGTCGGGCGATCCGGGAAGGGCGTCAGCGTCCAGACGAAGTTGAACTCGCCGAAGCCGACGCCGAGCCAGGGATGCTGGGCAATCAGGGCCAGCGAGTTCCACCAGATCTTGTAGCGCGAGTAGGAAACGTAGAGACCGCTGCCGCTCAAGCGCGCCTCGCCGCCGAACGCCATGCCGGTCTGGTGCGCCCAGACCGCGGTCAGGCCCCAGAGCGCCAGGTAGGCGAGCGGCGAGCAGAGCAGCATGAGCCGGGTGGCGCGCGAAAGGCGCCGGTCGAGCAGGCCCCAGCCCATCAGCGCGCCCATACCCAGGAGGCCGGTGCGCGACGCGCTCAGGACGATCACCTCGATGAACAGCAGGGCGAGCATCCAGGCGATCTCGCGACAGAGAACCCGGGCCTCGCCCATCCAGATCACCGCCACCACCGACCAGAGCAACAGGCTGCTCAGGTGATTGGGCTGGCGCACATTGCCGGTGGCACGGCCGGGAAGCGAGGCCTGGGCGATCCAGTCGCCATCGGCGAGCTGCGGTGCCAGCACCTGGATCAGGCCGATCGCGCTGCTGGCGACGCCGGCCACGACCAGGCCGATGCAGAACGCGCGGAAGACGGAAATGCCGAGCCCGGCGCGAGCGACACAGGCGCCGACCGCCATCACCAGGAAGGCAGCGAGCAGGGTCCCGGCCGAGGAGAGCGAGAGCGACCACGGCGCGCCGGCAAAGACCGAAGCGCCGAGCGCGCACAGGACCAGGATCGCGATCGAGGCGAGCAGGGCCAGCGACCCGGGCGAACGCGGTCGGGCACTCTGCGCCAGGCCCGCGCCCAGAACCAGGAGGAAGCCGCCCCAGCCGACGAAGGCCGCCGCCTGGTTGAAGAAAGTCGCCGACGGCGCGACGTTGAAGGCGATCAGGGTCGGGAACGCGACCGCGAGGCAAGCCAGCAGGGCGAGCCCGACCGCCGGATAGCCCGGCGGAGCCGCGGGCCGGTCGACGACCTTCTCCATCAGAAGAAGCCGTCGAGCGGCAGGTAGCCGAGCAGGGCGCCGGTCTTGTCGAGGACGGCGACCCAGGGCTGGCGTGCCATCACCGGCAGGAAGCGGGCCGTGGCTTCGTCGGCCTTCATCTCGGCCAGACGGCTGCGGCTGTCGTCCGCCTTGTCCGGGTATTGCTTGAG
>DATCGH010000709.1:0-2926 GCA_036509055.1 Caldimonas sp. | reverse complement strand
TGGCCGTGATGACGTATCCCGGCCCCGACGGCAAGCGGCCGAGCGAGCTGGCCCGCGCCTGTGCGACCAGCCGTCAGTCGATGAACTACCTGCTGTCGGGCCTGGAGGCGCGCGGCTACCTGCGCCGCGCCGACGGCGAGTACGGCCTGGCGCGCGTGATCCAGCTCACCGAACGCGGGCGCGCCGCCGGCAAGCTGATGCGCAGGACCGTCGAGCAGATCGAGCGCGAGTGGAGCGGGTTCCTCGGCCAGGACCGGTTCGACGCCCTGAGCGAGACGCTGCTCGATCTCTCGACGTGGCTGGGCAAGGTGCCCTGACGCTCAGGCCGAAAGCTCCGGCCAGAGCGACAGGAGGGCGCTGCCGGCACGATTTGCCGGGCCGTCGTCCTCAACGGGTCGCGGCCGACTCCGCAGGTCGTGGCGAGATCCTTTCCTCGAGATTGACGATGCGCGAGAAGAGGTGCCGATACTCCCGGTCGGTGCCGCCGCGGAAGTCCGGATCGCGGTTCTCCACGAACGCGGCATGGATCGCTGCCCAATCCTCGGGCAGCAGGTGGCGCTCGGCCGCCGGCAGGATCACCCCTTCCTCGCGGCCCAGGTGGTCCCAGAGGAAGGCGGCGTAGCCTGCGACCTCGTCCTCGAGCGCGCGGGTCGCCGCCGCTCGGCCCTCGGCACCGGCCGCGGCCACCGCCTCGACCTGCCGCGCCAGTGCCGCGACGAGCTGGTGGTCCTGCTCGTGCTGGCGTTCGAGCGCGTCGAGCTGGTCGTTGCAACTCGTCGTGCGTTCGCGCAGTCGCCGGAACAGGTGCTCGTGTTCCTTGGGATGGTGCAGCTTGAGCGGGAACTGCTCGACGTAGCGCACGATGGCGCGCATCAGCGCCGCATCGACCGCCGTGCCCGATTTGCGTGCTTCGGCAAGAGCGTGCAGCCAGGCATGCAACACCGCAGCGAGCGAGCGGTGCTCGTCGCGGATGATGCCGATCGCCCGTGCCTGTGCCTTGGGCTCGCCGGTGGACGACACCAGCACCGGCAGGCCGGCGCTCAACTGCACCGCCAGCGTCTCGGAGGCGAAAGCCGTTGCCAGCTTACCGCGTCCCCCGTGCGAGGCCATGAAGATGAGATCGCAGCCGGCCGCCCGCGCCGCCTCGACGATGGCCTGCGCCGGCTTGTCGCTCACGACATGGCGCGATTCGCAGGGCACGTCGAGCGCGCCCGCCGCGGCTTCGGCCTTGGCCAGCAGCTCGCGCGCCTTGCCGAGATAGGCGTACTCGTAATCGTCGCGTGCGGTTGCGCGCAATACCTCGGCGTCGCCGCGCAGCAAGCCGGCCGTATCCGAGGTGGCATGGAAGAACGTGATGCGCGCGCCGAGCTGGCGAGCCAGGGCGACGGCGTTGCCGACCACCTCAACCGACAGGTCGGTATCGTCGACGGGAACGAGCAGATGACGGTACATGGAGCGCTCCTGAGGCTCCCATGAAGGTAGGCGGCCTCGCCCTGCAGGGTCTTGCGCTGGATCAAGCCAGGGGGCGCTGGCGGCCGCCCCCGGCGCCGGTGTCCGAGACTCCGAACCGCGTTACTTCTCCGGCCAGATCGATGCCGCGCGCAACTCGCTGTTCGCGTCGTCGGGCACGATGAAATCGACCTTGATCTTGTCGCCCGCCTTGAGCTTGGACAGGTCGTACACAGCCTCGCCGACGTAGACGAAGCCGGTCCGCCCGTCGGCCGCACGCAGCTGGACCGTGCGGTCCTGCAGGTCGATGGACAGCACGGCGTAGACCTCGGGCAGCGGCGCATAGTTGATGCCCTGACCCTGCATGCGCCGGCCGCCGACGCCACCGCCGGCTCCGACCTGCGCCAGCACGGGCTGCAGCAGCGCCGCGGTTAGCAACCCGAAGCAGATCGGCCTGATGAATTTCTTCATGTCGCCCTCCCTTCGCTCGATCGACCCTGACACCTTCGGACCTGTCGGCCGTGATTTTCCATGACCGGCGCCGACTGCGCGCCCGGTCTGGCTCGAACGGTCAGGGCATCCAGAAGTCGCGCCCGTAGAGCCGCTGCAGGCGCGCCCCGGGGCCCTCGACCTCGCGCAGGTATTGCTCCCAGGCGTGGAGCTGCCTGTCCGGCCCGATGACGAAGAAGCTGCCGTCGCTGCGGTCCAGCCCCTTGGCGTCGTAGCCCGGCAGCAGGCGGCCGTGGACACGGTCCTTGCGTTCGTAGAGCCGGTCGACGAGCTGCGGGTCGCCGCGCAAGGCGAGGATCGCAGTGCGAAACCGCCGGACCACCTCGGGCGGCTGACCATCGGCCAGGTCGGCGGCAATGCCTTCGGCACGCGCTTCGTAGGTCAGCGAGGCGCGCGATTCGCCGAAGGCCTGCGCCATCACGTACTCGCCGAGGCCGGGGTCGCGCTGGCCGTCCCGGATCACGCCGATGACGAAGCGAACGGTCTGCGGCAGCTCGGGCGTGCGCTCGGCGTAGTAGCCGACCCGGCCCGACGAGACCGTGCCGCGCAGGCCGTTGCTGTAGGCGAGACCGGCGCCGACGGTCTTGGAAAAGATGCCGTGCGAGCCGCCGCCGCCGTACAGGCGGGTGGCCAGGTAGTCGAGCAGCCGGTCCGTGTCGGCCGCATCGGCGAAGTGCACTGCGGGCACCGAGGTGAGGATCACGCCGCCCTGCTTGTTCGGCGCATGCAGGCCGACGTGCAGCGGCGACTCCGGCGCGCCGCGCCCGCGCAGGCGGGCGCCGATCGGCGGCTCGGCGCTCGGCACCCCGGCGGTGAAGGCAGCGGTGGCATCGAGCCGCGCCGCGAACGCCTCCAGCTGCGGCGCGAGCGCGTCGCGCATCTCCTGCGACGAAGCCAGGAACATCCGGGCGCCGCCGGCGCGCAGCAGGCGGCGGCGCAGCGAATCCAGCTTCGCCAGCGCCTCGCT
>DATCGH010000708.1:0-2553 GCA_036509055.1 Caldimonas sp. | reverse complement strand
GGCCTTGATCTTGTCGCCGTCGTAGGCGAGCACCAGGTTGTAGATGATGGCGCCGACGCCGCAGGGGTGCACGGCGCCGGGCAGGTAGCGTGCGGCGCCGCCGATCTTGGCGACGTCGAGCTTCTCGTACAGGCCTTCGTCGCAGCCGACCTCCAGCTCGTCGGCCTCGACCTGAACGACGTCCCAGTTGTTATTGCCACCCTTGACCTTGGTGCGCAGCACGCCGAGGCCTCCGTCCCACGATTCGTCGACCAGCCGAGTGCCGGTGGCGTTGAACGGCTTGAAGAAGACTTCCTTCTGGCCGTCCTGGTAGGCGCCGCCCCACGATACGACGGTCAGGTCGCGCTGGGCGTGCGCGGCGCTGCCGGCCAGGGCAAATGCCGCGGCCGCGGCGAGGGTGGTGAACAGGCTCCTCTTCATCGTCGTCTCCTTGGTTGAACGGGTTGCAGGACTCACGCCGCAAAAAGCCAGGCGTGTTCGCGATCGAAGGCCAGCGGCAGGTCCTGCCCGGGCGCCACGCCCCGGGGCAGCGCCCCGGGGGCGAGCTTGGCGAACCACGTAGTGTCGGCGCAGCGCAGCCGCACGACCAGCCGCCAGTGATCGCCCCGGTGAATGGCGTCGACCAGCGTCGCCTGCAGGCGGTTGCCGGCATCGCCGTCGCCGGCCACGCGCAAGTGTTCGGGGCGCACGCACAGCGTCGCCGCCGCGCCCGCCGCCATGCTGCCGACGCAGCGTCCGAGCAGGCAGCTGCCATCGGACGTGCGCAGCGAAGCCTCGCCCTCGGCGCGACCTCCCAGCATGTTGTTGTCGCCGACGAAGCCGGCCACGAACGGGTTCGATGGCGTGTCGTACAACTGTTGCGGCGAGGCGAGCTGCTCGATGCGGCCGTGGTTGAACACGGCGACGCGGTCCGACAGTGTCATCGCCTCGGTCTGGTCGTGCGTGACGAAGACCATGGTGACGCCGAGCTCGCGGTGCAGGCGGCGGATCTCCAGCTGCATCTCCTCGCGCAGGTGCTTGTCGAGGGCCGAAAGTGGTTCGTCCAACAGCACCACCCGCGGCTCGAACACCAGCGCTCGCGCCAACGCCACGCGCTGCTGCTGCCCGCCCGAGAGTTGCTGCGGCTTGCGTTCGGCGAGGTGGGCCAGTCGCACCTTGGACAACGCAGCGGTCACCCGCTCGCGTATCGCCGCCGCGGCCATCTTGCGCACCGACAGCGGGAAGGCGACGTTCTGCGCCACCGTCATCTGCGGGAACAGCGAGTAGCTCTGGAACACGACGCCCATGCCGCGCCGGTGCGGCGGCAGCGTCTCGATCGGTCGGCCATCGAGGCGGATGGTTCCCGAAGTCGGCGTCTCGAAGCCGGCGAGCAGCATCAGCGTCGTGGTCTTGCCCGATCCCGAAGGCCCGAGCAGCGTGATGAACTCGCCAGCCTGCACGTGCAGATCCAGATCGTCCACCGCAGGCACGACGCTACCGGGGTAGACCTTGCGCAGGCGATCGATCTCGATCATCGCCATCGCGGCTCAGGCCCCCTGGCGCACCCAGCTCAGGGTATCGCTCAACGCGCGCCCGGCGCGTTCGAGCATGAAGTCGATCTCGGCTTCGCTGATGACGAGCGGCGGCGAAAACGCGATCACGTCGCCACCCAGCACGCGGACGATCAATCCGTGCGCTTGCGCGCGGCGCACGAAGTAGGCACCGACGCCGCGCTTCGGGTCGAAGGGCTTGCGCGCGGCGGGGTCCTCGGCGAGCTCGATTGCACCGATCAGGCCGAGGCCGCGCGCCTGGCCGACGATCGGGTGGCCGGCGAACTCCTGCAGGCCTGCCTGCAAGCGCGGCGCGACGCGCTGCACGTGGCCGATGACATCGTCGCTCTTGTAGATGCTCAGCGTTTCCAACGCCACCGCGCAGGCGAGCGGATGGCCGCTGTACGTGTAGCCGTGGCCGAAGGTGCCGACCTCGGCGCTGGCGTCGGCGACCGTCTGGTAGATCGCCTCGGACACGTACAGCGCCGACATCGGCACGTAGGCCGAGGTCAGCATCTTGGCCACCGAGATCATGTCGGGCTTCAGACCGAACACGTCCGAGCCGAAGGGCTGGCCGAGGCGGCCGAATCCCGTGATGACCTCGTCGACCAGGAAAAGGATGTCGTGCCGCTTGAGGATGGCCTGCACCCGTTCGAAGTAGCCCGCCGGTGGGATGATCACGCCGCCGGCGCCCTGCACCGGTTCGGCGATGAAGGCGGCGATCGTGTCTGCGCCTTCGCGCTGAATCAGCTCTTCGAGCTCGCGCGCCAGGCGCTCGACGAAGGCGGGCTCGCTCTCCCCAGGCAGGCCTTCGCCGTAGAAGTGCGGCGCGCTGACGCGGAGTGCGCCGGGTAGCGGCAGATCGAAGTGCCGGTGCATCATGGCCAGCCCCGACAGCGATGCGGCCGCCATGGTGACGCCGTGGTAGCCCCTCTGCCGGGCGATGATCTTCTTCTTCGTCGGCCGGCCGCGCGCGTTGTTGTAGTAGCGCACGAGCTTGAACGCGGTGTCGTTGGCCTCCGAC
>DATCGH010000707.1:0-2639 GCA_036509055.1 Caldimonas sp. | reverse complement strand
AGCTTCTTGTAGTCCGGCGAGAAGCACAGGCCGTTGGGGTCGGGCACCTGCGCTTCGGTGAGCACCTGGGTGATGTTGCCGCTCGGATCGACCCGGTAGCAGGCCGTCGGCAACTCGCGCTTGTAGCTGCCGAACTCGGGCGGCTGTCCGAGGCGCGGGTTCATGCGCCCCGACTTGTTGGCCGGGCCGCCGGCGGCGTCCACCGTGCCCTCGTAGAACTGGGCGCCGTAGGGCGGATCGGTGAACCAGTAGCTGCCGTCGGGGTGGGGGACCACGTCGTTGGGCGAATTCAGGCGCTTGCCGTCGTACATCGCGGCGATGACCGTCGCCGAGCCGTCGAGCTCGTAGCGCACCACGCGCCGGCCGAGGTGCTCGCAGGACAGCTGCCGCCCCTGGAAGTCGAAGGTATTGCCGTTGGAGTTGTTGGACGGCGAGCGCATCACGCTGACGCGGCCGTCGTCCTCCAGCCAGCGCATCTGCCGGTTGTTGGGAATGTCGCTCCAGACCAGGTAGCGGCCCACCGAGTTCCAGGCCGGCCCCTCGGACCAGAGGGCACCGGTCCACAGCCGCTGGATCGGCGCATTGGGCTGGCGCAGGCCGTCGAACGACGGATCGACGGTGAGCACATCGGGATCGGTGAAATAGGTCGTCGGCGCCCCGTTCGCGCTGAAGTCCCGCGGTGGATTGGTCACCGTGCTGGGCGGCGCTTGCGGTCCCGACTGGGCGCTCACCAGGCCCGGCGCCAGCGCCGCAGCGCCTATGGCCGCCCCCATGCCACGCAGCAGCTTGCGACGCGAGACCGACTCACCCGAACCAGGAACTGAGACGTTTTCAAGCAGCATTTCTCATCTCCATTTGTTGTGATTCAACCGGCAACGGGCGCCGCCGTTCGGCGCCCGAAAGCATCGTACGCGCCGTGATCCGTCAGTGGCGCAGCAATTGGGGGCACGCGCCGCGCGCGGCACGGCGCTTGCCCCATGGCAGATCTGCCATCGCGCGACCCCGATCTCGGAGACCCCATGAAAGCCCTCTGCTGGCACGGCAAGCACGACATCCGCTACGAGACCGTTCCCGATCCGGTGATCGAGCATCCGCGCGACGCGATCGTCAAGACCACGAGCTGCGCGATCTGCGGCTCCGACCTGCACTTCTTCGACGGCTTCATGCCCGGCATGAAGCCGGGCGACATCGTCGGCCACGAATTCATGGGCGAGGTGGTCGAGGTGGGCCCGGAGAACCGGAAGCTGAAGGTCGGCGACCGGGTGGTCGTTCCCTTCACCATCTGCTGCGGCGAGTGCGAGCAGTGCCGCCGCGGCAACTGGTCGGTCTGCGAGCGCACCAACCGGAAGAAGAACCTCGGCGACCTGGTCTTCGGCCACGCCACCGCCGGCCTGTTCGGCTATACCCACATCACCGGCGGCTACGCCGGCGGCCAGGCGGAATACGTGCGCGTGCCCTACGCCGATGTCGCCCCGGTCAGGATTCCCGACGGGCTGAGCGACGAGCAGGTGTTGTTCCTCGGCGACATCTTCCCCACCGGCTGGCAGGCCGCGGTGCAGTGCGACATCCAGCCGACCGACACGGTCGCGGTCTGGGGTGCCGGCCCGGTGGGCCAGTTCGCAATCCGCAGCGCCGTGATGCTCGGTGCCGCCCAGGTGATCTGCATCGACAACGTGCCCGAGCGTCTCGACATGGCCCGCGCCGGCGGCGCCGTGACGATCGATTTCGATGAGGAAAGCGTCCTCGACCGGCTGCAGGAGCTGACCTTCGGCAAGGGGCCCGACAAGTGCATCGAGGCGGTGGGCATGGAGGCGCATGCGCTGCGCTCGATCGATTCCATGATCGACCGCGCCAAGCAGTCGATGCTGCTCGAGAGCGACCGGCCGCACGTGCTGCGGGAGATGATGTACGTCTGCCGGCCGGCCGGCGTGCTCTCGATCGCCGGCGTCTACGGCGGCATGGTGGACAAGATCCCGTTCGGCGCGGCGATGAACAAGGGCCTGACCATCCGCACCGGCCAGACGCACGTCAAGCGCTGGACCGACGAGTTGCTGCAGCGGATCAGCGACGGCCAGATCGACCCGTCGTTCGTCATCACGCACAGCGTGCCGCTCGAGGACGGTCCCGCCATGTACAAGACCTTTCGCGACAAGGAAGACGGCTGCATCAAGGTCGTCATGAAGCCGTGAGCCCGGCGCCTGCGTGCGGTCGCCGGCTCGCAGCGCGAGACACACGAGGAGTTCGAATGAGCGATCACGTCACCAAGCATCCGCTGTCCCGGGTCCTGGCGTCGCGGCCACGGGGACCGATGCGGGTTCCGGCCCGCGCCCTGGGCTGGTTCAGCATCGCCGCCGGCCTGGCCGCGCTGGCGATGCCGAGAAGGATGGCCTGCATCGCCGGCGCGCCCGACCTGCCGATGCTCACGCGTGCCGGCGGCGTGCGCGAGATCGGTACCGGCATCGGCATCCTCGCATCCAAGGATCCCGCGCCCTGGCTCTGGGGCCGGGTAATCGGCGGCGCGCTCGACGTGGCGACCGTGGGCGTCGGGCTCTTCACCCGGCGCCGTCCGATGCGAACGCTGGCCTCGCTCGCGTTCCTGCTCGGCGTGACCTGGCTCGACATCAAGGTGGCCGAGGCGG
>DATCGH010000706.1:0-2586 GCA_036509055.1 Caldimonas sp. | reverse complement strand
GAGGCCGGCCTCGCGAATCGCGAACTGGGTCGTGTGCACGCCGACCGCCAGGCCGCCGGCGCCGGCGTCGAGGTAGTAGCGGGTCAGGGCGCGCTGGCGACGGGCATCGAAGGCGCGTCGGGCGTCGAGCGCCAGCGGGTGTGCCGGGATGGCGAGGCCTTCGCGCAGGCGAGCGCGAAGCGCGTCGATGTCGCGCCAGGCGTCCAGATCCGAAGGCGGGCGGGCGATGGATGGAGGTGGGGACATCAGCCGAACTCCGGGCCGGCGAGAACGAACATGCCGATGCCGAGGCGCGGCGCCTCGCTCGCACCGAGCGCCATGCGGACGAAGGGGCGCTGCCTGGCGAAGCCTTGACGCTCGAGCCGGTCGGCGAGAGGGCGATGGGCGCGCGGCAGGTCGAGAAAGATCGCCTGACTGGCGTCGCGTGCCGTCGCGTCGGCGATGGCGACGTCCAGCAGGGCGGCCGCCTGGCCGGCGTCGCCCGCCACGAGCGGGCCGATCTGGACGGCGCGCCGGCCGGCCCGGGCGATGACGAAGCCGCGACCGTCGTCGGCCCGCCACGCCTGCGTCCCGGGCCGCGACAGGAAGCTCGAGAGCAGGAAGCGGCGATCGAGGCCGGTCGCGGCGCGATCGAGGGCGAGGAGGGTGTCGAGGTCGGCGAGGTCGGCCGTCATCACCGCGGGCGACGTGGCCGGCGTTGCCGTGCCGGCGGCCAGCGCCGGCCGTTCCCAGCGGTCGATCTCGAACCCGGGAACGAAGCCAAGGCGGCGATAGACGGCAGCGCCGGCCGGCGTCGCATCCAGCACCGGCACGATGCCCTCGGCGCGCAGGTGGGCGACGCACTCGTCCAACAGCCGGCTCGCCAGGCCGCGGTGCCGCCAGGCCGCATCCACCAGCACCATCGAGATCCAGCCCCGGTCGCGGCCATAGGGCAGGGCCGCTGCGGTCGCGACCCAGCGGCCGGCGGCATCGCGCAGGCCGATGGTCCGGCCGTGGCGGATGAAGAGCGCCCAGTCGTCGCTGGTCTGGTTCCAGCCGGCGGCATCGGAGAGGGCGAGACCAGCGTCGATGTCCGGCTCGGTCAGCCTCGCGTGGCGCAGCGCGGCCGTGGCGGCCGGATCCGCTGGCGCTGACGCCTGCACTTCAGAAAGTGCCATCGCGGACCTCGAACTTGGTCGGCTTGCCGAGGCTCGCGCCGTCGTGCGCCACCCAGTCGGCGACCCAGTCGAGCATCGTCTCGATGGGCACCGAAGGCGCCCCGAACAGCCGCGCCGCCTCGCTCGCATTGGAGAGGAGCGCGGTCTCGGCCTCGCAGCCGACGATCTCCGCCGCCACGCCGAGCCGCTCGCCCAGCCCGATGGCGAGCGCGCGCACCGAGAGCGCCTCGAGGCCGGTGCTGTTGAGCGGCGTCGCCGGTGTGGTGCAGTGCGCCAGGCAGCGCAGCACCTGCTCGTTGGCATCGCCCTGCCAGATGACGTTGACACGGCCCATCGTCACGTCGACCGGCTCGCCCTTCTTCACCTTCGAGGCGATGTCGAACAGCACGCCGTAGCGCATGTCGATCGCGTAGTTGAGGCGAAAGATCCGGCCCGGGGTGCGGTAGCGCGCCGAGAAGTACTCGAACATGCGCTCGCGGCCGAGGCACGACTGCGCGTAGTCGCCGATCGGCCCGGTCGGGCTCGTCTCGGTGGGCGCGGGCGCGCCGATGCGGGTCAGCGGATAGACGTTGCCGGTCGAGAAGGCGACGATCCGCGACGCCTTGTAGCGCTCGGCGACGACGCTCGGCACCCAGGTGTTCATCGCCCAGGTGAGCGGCGTGTTGCCGCTGGCGCCGAACTTGTGGCCGGCGGCGAAGATCAGGTTGGGCGCGTCGGGCAGGGCGGCGATCGCCTCCCGGTCGAGCAGGTCGCAGGCGATCGTCTCCACGCCCCAGGCGTCGAGGCGCTCGCGCACCGCGGCGTCGCTGAAGCGGGCGACGCCGATGACCCGGCGCGACGGCGTCGCGTTCTTCGCCAGGCGAGCGAGTGTCGGTCCGATCTTGCCGGCGACGCCGAGGATCAGCAGATCGCCCTCGATCGCCTGCATCTCCGCGACCAGCGCCGGACTCGGCGTGGCGAGGAAGGCTTCGAGCTCCTCGACGGAAGCGAAGCGGCGCGGCAGGCCGGGCGATGCGCTCATACGCCCGAGAATAGCGCCATGCAGACACCCGTCGACCGCCAGGAAAAGATCGTCCGCATCGGCGGCGCCTCCGGCTTCTGGGGCGACAGCCGGGTCGCCGCACCGCAGCTGGTGCGCTCGGGCCGGATCGATTACCTGGTGTTCGACTACCTCGCCGAGACGACGATAGCGATCCTGGTCGGCGCGCGGGCGAAGAAGCCCGAGCTCGGCTACGCCACCGACTTCGTCGAGGTGGCGATGCGGCCGGTGCTGCGCGAGATCGCCGACGCCGGCATCAAGGTGGTGAGCAATGCCGGCGGCATCAACCCGCACGGCTGCGCCGAGGCGCTCGCCCGGCTGGTCGCGGAGCAAGGCCTGTCGCTTCGGATCGCCGTGGTCGAAGGCGACGACGTCGGCGGCCGACTGCGC
>DATCGH010000705.1:0-3739 GCA_036509055.1 Caldimonas sp. | reverse complement strand
GAGGCCGGCGAAACCGGCGTGCGAGCCCGGCCGACGGGCACCAGCCGATGCCCGGGTTGCGAGGCGCCCGAGGCCGGCGCGGATGCGGCGCGGGCCGCCCGCTCGGCGTCGCGCTTGGCGTCCTCGGCCGCCTTGACGGCGAGCTCGGAGCGACGCGCCTCCGCCCGCTCGCGACGTCGTGCTTCGTCGACCACGATCTGGCGAGCGCGCAGCATGTCCAGCTCCTGGCGGCGCTCGCGCTTGGCGGCATCGATGCAGGAGGCGACGATGAAGCGCGTCCGGCACTCCCGCTCCTGCTCGACATAGCGGGCATTGACGGCGGCGCGCTCGGCCGCAATGCGAGCGTCGGAATCGGGCCGAGGGGCGCTGGCCGAGGCCGAGACCGCCGATGCCGATGCCGGAGGCGATGGCGCCGCTGCCGAGCTCGCCGGCGCCGAAGCGGAATTGGCTGCCAGGGCGCCATGGGCGACCAGGCCGGCGAGCAGCACCGTCGCCAGGCGAACGGCTGCGGCGCCCCCGATCGAATGCCTGCCGGGCATCTCGAGCATCAGGTCAGCGCCGTGTCGACGGTGCGCTTGGCCGCCGCGAGGTATTCCACCGAGCGCATCTCGCGCAGCCGGGACACGGTACGCGGGAACTCGTGCGCGAGCGGGCCTTCGGTGTAGAGCCCCTCGGGCTCGACCGCCGCCGAAAGGATGAGCTTGACCCGGCGGTCGTAAAGCACGTCCACCAGCCAGGTGAAGCGGCGCGCCTCCGAGGCAAGGCGCGGCGACATCTGCGGCACGCCGGAAAGGAGCATGGTGTGGAACTGGGTGGCAAGCTCGAGATAGTCGTTCTGAGAGCGCGGCCCGCCGCACAGTTCCCTGAAATCGAACCAAACCACGCCGCCGGCACGGCGCCGCGCGCGGATCTCGCGATGCTCGATCTTCAGCAGCGGGCTCTCCTCACGCGCCTCGGCCAGGCGCGCGAACGCTTCGGCCATGGCCGCGTCGGCCTCGGGGCCCAGGGGCGAGTGGTAGAGCTTCACGTCCTGCAGCGTCGACTGCCGGTAGTCGATGCCGTTGTCGACACCGATCACCTCGAGCTTGTCCTTCAGCAGCCCGATCGCCGGCAGGATCCGGTCGCGATGCAGGCCGTTCGGGTAGAGCCCGTCGGGCGGGAAGTTCGAAGTCGTGACGATGCTCGCCCGGTTCTCGAACAGGGACTCCAGCAGCCGATAGAGGATCATCGCGTCGGTGATGTCGGCGACGTGGAATTCGTCGAGGCAGATCAGGCGGAAGCGTCGCGCGATCTCCTTGCCGAGGTGCTGCAGCGGATCGGCGGTGCCCTGCAGTTCGGAGAGCTCGCGATGCACCTCGCGCATGAACTCGTGGAAGTGCAACCGGGTCTTGCGCCGCAGCGGCACGGCATTGAAGAAGCAGTCCATGAGGAAGCTCTTGCCGCGGCCGACGCCGCCCCAGAGATACACGCCGCGCGGGATCGGCGGCCGGGCGATCAGCTTGGTGAGGGCGTTGCCGCGTCGCGTCTTGTAGTCGACCCACTCGTTCTCGCAGCGCTCGAGCGCGTCGAGCGCGCGCAACTGGGCGGGGTCGGACTCGTAGCCGCGTTCGGCGAGCGTTTGCTCGTAGAGCTCGCGGACGCCCACTCAGATGCCAGCGCCCGCCGGGCCGCTCCCAAGGGCGCTGCCGCCCTCTCGGGGGGCAGCGAACGAAGTCAGCGTGGGGGTCAAAAGTTCAGGGCGCGCTTGTCGACCGCGAGCGCCGCTTCCTTGGTCGCTTCGCTGAGGCTGGGATGGGCATGGCAGATCCGGCCGATGTCCTCGGCCGAGGCGCGGAACTCCATCGCCACCACCGCCTCCGAGATCAGCTCCGAAGCCATCGGGCCGATGACGTGGACGCCCAGGATCTCGTCCGTCTTCGCGTCGGCCAGCACCTTGACCATACCGGTGGTGTCGCCGAGCGCGCGGGCCCGGCCGTTGGCCATGAACGGGAACGTGCCGGAGCGCACTTCGCGACCGGCCGCCTTGAGCTGCTGCTCGGTCTGGCCGACCCAGGCGATCTCCGGGCTGGTGTAGATCACCCACGGCACGGTGTTGAAGTCGACGTGCGGCTTCTGGCCGGCGATGCGCTCGGCCACGGCCACGCCCTCCTCTTCCGCCTTGTGCGCCAGCATCGGCCCGCGGACGACGTCGCCGATCGCCCAGACGTTCTCCAGGTTCGTGCGGCAGTCGTCGTCCACCGTCACGAAGCCGCGCTCGTCGAGCGCCAGGCCGACCGCGGCGGCGTTCAGGCCATTGGTGTTGGGGACGCGGCCGATCGAGACGATCAGCTTGGCGCAGGCCAGCTCCTGCGCCGTGCCGGCGGCATCGGTGTACTTGACGACGACGCCTTCGGCACCGGTCTTCACCTCGGTGATCTTGACGCCCAGCACCACCTTCAGTCCCTGGCGGGTGAAGGCCTTGTGCGCCTCGGTCGCGATCTGGGTGTCGACTGCGCCAAGGAAGGTGGGCAGCGCCTCGAGGATGGTGACGGCAGCGCCGAGCCGGCGCCAGACCGATCCCATCTCCAGGCCGATCACCCCCGAGCCGACGATGCCGAGCGTCTTGGGCACATGGTCGACGGCGAGCGCGCCGTCGTTGGAAAGGACGGCCTGCTCGTCGAAGGCGGCGCCGGGCAAGGCGCGCGGGTTCGATCCGGTGGCGACGATCACGTGCTTCGCGGTCAGCGTCTCCGGCTTCGCGCCGGCCACCGCGATCTCCCAGCCGCCCTCGACCTTGTTCGCGAACGAGCCGCGGCCATGGAAGAACTGGACCTTGTTCTTCTTGAAGAGATAGAGGATGCCGTCGTTGTTCTGCTTCACGACCGTCTTCTTGCGCGCCATCATCTTGGCCACGTCAATCGTCAGGTTCGTGAGGCCGATGCCGTGGTCGGCGAAGTGATGCCCGGCCTCCTCGAAGTTCTCCGAGGACTGGAGCAGCGCCTTCGACGGGATGCAGCCGACGTTGGTGCAGGTACCGCCGGGCGCGGGACCGCCTTTCTCGTTCTTCCACTCGTCGATGCAGGCGGTGGAAAAGCCCAGTTGCGCCGCGCGGATGGCGGCGATGTAGCCGCCGGGGCCGGCGCCGATGACGACGACGTCGAAGCTGTTCGCGGTCGCCATGGCGTCAGATGTCGAACAGGAGGCGGGCCGGGTCCTCGAGCGCGTCCTTCATCGCCACCAGGCCGAGCACGGCCTCGCGGCCGTCGATGATGCGGTGGTCGTACGACATCGCCAGGTAGTTCATCGGCCGGATCACGATCTGGCCGTTCTCGACCACCGCCCGGTCCTTGGTCGCATGGACGCCAAGGATCGCCGACTGCGGCGGGTTGATGATCGGCGTCGACAGCATCGATCCGAAGACGCCGCCGTTCGAGATCGAGAACGTGCCGCCGGTCAGATCGTCGTCCGGCCGATGAACTACCTGGCGCTCTCGTACGACCACCGCATCATCGACGGCCGCGAGGCGGTCCTGTTCCTCGTCGCCATCAAGGATGCGCTGGAAGATCCGGCCCGCCTGATCCTCGAAATATGAAGAGCTTCGACGTAGTAGTGATCGGCGCGGGCCCGGCGGGCTACATCGCCGCGATCCGCGCCGCGCAGCTGGAAATGTCCGTGGCGTGCGTCGAGAAGTGGAAGACGCCGAAGGGCGACTACGCACTCGGCGGGACCTGCCTCAACGTCGGCTGCATACCGTCCAAGG
>DATCGH010000704.1:0-3051 GCA_036509055.1 Caldimonas sp. | reverse complement strand
CGCCGCGGGCGCCGAGGCGGTCGCGCACCCGGGCGGCGAGCGTGCGCGGCGCTTCGTGCGGCGCCGCGGCGATGTCGAGCGAGCGCAACGCCCGCTTCAGCCGCTCGAGCTGGCGCACCCAGGGGTCGACCCGGTTCCGGTCGAGCCAGGCCCAGGCGGCGCCGGCGAGCGCCAGCGTGCTCAGCGTGCCGATCAGCAGCAGCGCCAGGTCTTCCCAGTCGGGCGTGGCAAAGCCGATGTTCTTCAGCACGTCGAGCTGCTGGCCGCGGGTGTAGTTCAGGACCCACTGGTTCCAGCGGTTGTTGACCGCCTCCCAGGCGCTGCGCAGGTTGGCGAAGAGCTCCGGGTTCATCGCCGCGAACGCGCCCGCCACCAGGCCCGGCTGCACCTGGAGGCGGGTGCTGCTGCCGATCCGGTCGGGAGAGACGGCGCCGGTGGGATCGGCCCGAATCCAGCCCTGCCCGGTCTGCCAATACTCGGCCCAGGCATGCGCCGAGCTCTGCCGGACGATGAAGTAGCCGTCGACCGGCTCGGTGTCCGAGCCTTGGTAGCCGGTGACGATGCGCGCCGGAAAGCCGGCGGCCCGCATGATGACGACGTAGGCGGCGGCGAAGTGCTCGCAGAAGCCGGTCTTGCGGTCGAGCCAGAACTCGTCGACCGCGTTGCGGCCGTATTCGCCCGGCGACAGCGTGTAGTCGTAGCCGCCGTCACGGATGTGGCGCAGCACCAGGTTGGAAAAGCCGGCCGCGTCGAGGCTGCGGTTCGCCGCCTCGGCGCGCAGGGCCCGCGACCAGGCGAGGGTGCGCGGGTTGAAGCCGGGCGGCAGCTCCAGGCTCTCCTGGATCTCGCCGGAGCGGCGCGACACGCTCAAGGTGTAGCGCGGATAGGCCTCCGCCTTGACGCGGATCCGCTCGTAGATCGGCCGCTCGCCGAGCCACTGCAGGTCTTCCCGGCGGCTGAAGCGGAAGCCCTCGATCGGCTGGATCTCGGTGGTCGCCTCGAGCAGCGGCACCGAGGCGACGCGCAGCGGCTCGAGCGTGGCCTCGTAGCGCACCGGCTCGCCGCTCATGCGGAGCGCCGGCAAGCGGTCGGGCACGCCGGGCGGCGCGAACGGCAGGCCGAACGGTCGCCACTCGATGCCGTCGAAGCGGGTCAGCACCGGCCCGCGGAAGTACATCTGCGAGGGAAACGGCCGGGCGCCGTCGAAGCGGATCCGCATCGCCACCGACTCGTCGCGCGCCACCTCGGTCATCGAGCCCATGCGCATGGTGTTCGACAGGCCCATGGTCGAGATGCCGTCCTGCGGCACGCCCCAGAGTGGGCCGATGCGCGGGAACAGCAGGAACAGCAGCGCCATCACCGGCGCGCCGAGGAGCGCGGTGCGTGCCGCCAGGCCGGAGGCCTGGCGCAGGCTCGGCTGGCCCACCGGCATGTGGGCGAGAACGAGCGCCGTCAGCAGGCCCCAGATCGAGATCAGCATCGCCACCGCGACGGCGAGGGTCTGCGAGTAGAGGAAGTGGGTGAGGATGATGAAGAAGCCGAGGAAGAAGACGACGAAGGCGTCGCGCCGGGCGCGCAGCTCGAGCGTCTTCAGCGCCATCAGCGCGACCGCGAGCGTCACGCCGGGCTCCTTGCCGAGCAGGCTGCCGTAGGTCCAGTAGGTCAGGCCGATGGCGACGGTCAGCACGGTGACCAGCACCCACTTGCTCGGCAGCGGCCCGCTCTCCACTGCCAGCTGGCCGCGCCAGAACAGGACCAGGGCGGTGAGGCCGATCGTCCAGCCCGGCAGGTGCGGCAGATGCGGCAGGACGGTCCAGGCGATGACGCCCAGCAGGAACAGCGTGTCGCGGGCTTCGCGCGGCAGTCGCTCCCAGCCCGGCCAGTGCGGGAGAAAGCGGCGCGGCAGGACGGCGGCGCTCATGCCTGCCAGAGCGCCAGGGCCTCGAGGCAGCGGCGGCGTTGCGCTTCGCCGCCCTCGGGAGCGATCTCGAGGCCCGGCAGGCGCAGGCCGAAGTCGGTGCCGGCGCGCTCGGCGGCCAGTGCCCAGGCCGCGAGCCGGGACAGCCGCTCCTCGGGGGCCATCGGTCCGCAGGCGGTCCAGTCGAGCCAGAGCTCCTGGCGCGCCGAGACGCTGGTATCGCGGCTGACCAGCTCGCTGCCGGTCTCGAGCGCCTGCGCCGCCTTCTTCCAAGCGACCAGCTTCATCGGGTCGCCGCGGCGATAGGCACGCACCCCTTCGATCTCGCCGCTCTCGCTGTACCGCGAGCGGGTCGGGCCGCCGACGATCGGCCGGGCCGAAGGCGGTGCCGGGGCATTGCTTTCCGGCCGGGGATAGACCAGGAGACGCGCCACCGGCCGCCACACCGTCCAGGCGCGGAAAAGGCCGAGCGGGAAGCGGGTCTCGGCACTCAGCGTCGGCACCTCGCGGAGTCCGCGGGTGGTGGGGACGAAGCTGACGTGCGCCGTCGCCTGACCGCCGCCCGGCACGTCGGTCCAGGCCAGCGTGGCGCCGGGTGCGTCGAGCAGGCGCAGGCCGATGCCGAAGCGCGGCGTGCCCGGGCTGGTCATGACGATGTCGAGCACCGCCGGGTCGCCGGCGAACGCCGCCGCCACCGGGCGCAGGTGCAGGGTCAGGCCGCGCAGCGTGCCGTGGGTGACGTGCATCGAGACCACGCCGCTGCCGGCCAGGAGGAACGTCAGCACGTAGCCGAGGTTGAGCTGGTAGTTGATCGAGGCGATCAGCAGCACCAGCAGGGTCAGGGCGAACATCCAGCCCGCCTTGGTGGGCAGGATGTAGACGTTGCGCTGGGTCAGCGTCTGGGTGTCGGTGCGCGGCAGGCGCGCCTGCCACCAGGTGCGAAAGCGTGCCCGGGCGAACGCCGCCGGATTGAGGGCGCCGACGGCCTGGGCTGGGCTCAAGGGTGCACCCTCGGCCTTCGGCCGGTCCCGCCGAGCGGGACGCAACGACCCCTTCGGAACGGCCGTGCGGGGTCGTTCACTTCATGGCGCAGGCTTGCACATACGCGTCGCCGTGGTCCTTGAGGATCGGCT
>DATCGH010000703.1:0-2020 GCA_036509055.1 Caldimonas sp. | reverse complement strand
GTTGTTCGCCTCATGCTCGGTCATCGAGAGGATGGGCGCCACCTCGTAGTGCTTGTTCGCGAGGTAGACGTTGACGCCGTTCTCGGCGATGTTGACCACGCCGGTCTGCAGCGACGTGTAGACGTCGCCGAACGGCATGTGCACCGTCTGCGCGCCGTAGGCCGGGAAATGGGTGTCCTCGGTCTTGGTCGCCTGGACCCGGATCTTCTTGCCCTTGATGTCGTCGACCGACTTCACTTCCTGCTTGCTGTACATGTTGCGCAGGCCCATGGTCATGAGGCCCAGGACCTGAGCGCCCTGGACCTGCTCCTTGACCATCGCCCGGAACGCGGCCGAGACCCCCGGGTCAGCCAGGACCTTGGCCAGGTGCTGCTGGTCGCGGAAGATGAAGTGCAGGGAGAGCACGCCGGCCTGGGGCGCCAGGGTGGAGGCGTTCGCCGTCGAGGTGATGACGAAATCGATGTCGCCGGCGCGCATCTTCTGCAGCATCTGCGGTTCCTGACCGAGCTGGGCGCCGGGGAACTGGTTGATGCTCATCTTGCCGCCGCTCAGCTCCTTGAGCTTGGCGTCGAAGATGCCGGCGGCGATGCCGTAGGCGGTGGTCGGCGGCTGGTCGTAGGCGAAGCTGAATTGCCGCCCTGCCTGGGCGGACGCCGCCTGGGCGAACAGGATTGCCGCGCCGCAAACGGCGAGCGCGCGCCATGCCGTGCCGATCGTGTTTCTCATCTCGTGTTTCCTCCGGTGGGCCAGAACGACGGTGTAACGGCAACGCCGGGACAGCGCAATTGCCGGATGCCCGGCGTTGTCCGGACAACCGGGCGGGCCGCGATCCAGCGGACGGCGCCGCCCGACGGCATATGTCTTGCGTGGGGTGGTATGAAAAGGAACCGCCATGACCACCCTGCTCGACGTCGCCGCGACGCCCTTCGACTACAGCTTCCCGGCCGAATCGACCGCCCTCGTGGTCATCGACATGCAGCGCGACTTCGTCGAGCCGGGCGGCTTCGGCGCCTCGCTCGGCAACGACGTGACCCTGCTGCACTCGGCGATCGCGCCGATCGCCGCCCTGCTCGCCGCCTGGCGCGAACGCGGCTGGACAGTGGTGCATACCCGCGAGGCGCACAAGCCCGACCTTTCCGACTGCCCGCCGGCCAAGCGCCTGCGCGGCAACCCGAGCCTGCGCATCGGCGACGTCGGGCCGATGGGGCGGGTGCTGATCGCCGGCGAGCCGGGGGTCGAGATCGTGGCGGCACTGGCGCCGGCACCGGGCGAGATCGTCGTCGACAAGCCGGGCAAGGGCATGTTCTGGGCGACCGGCCTGCACGAGACGCTGCAGGCGCGCGGCATCACCCACCTGGTGTTCACCGGCGTGACCACCGAGGTCTGCGTCCAGACCTCGATGCGCGAGGCCAACGATCGCGGCTACGCCTGCCTGCTCGTGGAGGACGCCACGGAGAGCTACTTCCCCGAGTTCAAGGCCGCGGCGCTGGCCATGATCGCGGCACAGGGCGCGATCGTCGGCTGGCACGCGCCGTCGGCGGCGGTCCTGGAAGCGCTCTAGCGTTTCTCAGCGCACTCTTTGCCGACCCGGTGTCGGGCGCGACTCGGCCGCCGCCACGCGCGGCATCGGCGCGCCGACGCGGATCGAGCGCAGCACGATCCGGCTGTAGGTCTCCTGGGCGCCGGCCTTGTCGCGGATGAACTCCGTGACCGCCGCCAGGTCGGCCCGATCGGTGCAGACGACGCTCAGCGAGAAGTCGAACGAGCCGGTCAGAAGGCTCGCCGTCAGCACCTGCGGCAACTGGCGGATCGCGCTCTCGAAGGCGTTGGCGGTGGTGGTCGGGCGAAGCTTGACGTCGATCTGCGCCTCGATCGTCAGGCCGAGGGCCGCCGGGTCGACGACGGCGTGGACGCCGCGAATCACGCCGGCCTGGGTGAGCTTGCGAACCCGGTCGGCGACGGCGTTGGCGCTCAGGTGGACGGCGGTCGCGATTTCGGTGAAGGAGGTTCGGCCGTCGTC
>DATCGH010000702.1:0-3815 GCA_036509055.1 Caldimonas sp. | reverse complement strand
TGCCAGCCAGATGGCGGTGCTCTGGGCCGTCGCCTACGCCTGCGGCCTCTCGGTCAAGGACCTGGCCAAGCGGATTGCCATGGATGAGACGACCCTGATCCGCAACCTGCGCGGCCTGGAGAAGCTGGGCTGGGTAACGCTCGCGGTCGGGACGGACCGGCGGCGCCGCCTGCCGGCGCTCACCGAAAAGGGCCGCCAGGCGTTCGGCGCAGCGCTGCCGCTGTGGCAGAAGGCGCAGAAGGAAGTCGCTGCCCTGCTCGACGACAAGCTGAGCGACACCAATCGCAAGCTGCTGCGCCTGACGCGGGCCATCGCTTAGGCGGCGCAAAAATTTGCGCAAAAAGATGTATATGCATCCGAACAAGCCCCAGACAGCGGTTTCGCCGGCACCGGCGGTACCGACGCTGGTGTTCCGCGCGGTGCTGCACGGGGCGGCGAGCCTGGCCTGGCGCAATCGCCAGGTCCGCCTCGACGAGGACAGCTGGATGGTGCTCGACGGCCGCGAGACCTGCTCGGCCCGGCTCGATCCCGACCGGCGCACCCGGATGCTGGTGGTGGTCGTCTCGCCCGACGACGTGCGGGCGGCGCTGGAAGACACGGGGGCCGCCAGCGACGCAGCCGTCCCCAGTGACGCAGCCGACGCGCGCAGCGCCATGCTGACGCGCTCCGCCGGCTGGCCCGCCGAGCTCGCCTTCGCCGACAACCTGCGCGCGCGCGACGGTCCTGCCGGACGCCGCCTGCTGGCGATCGCCGAAAGTCGTGCGGCCGCGCGACCCGATCCCGACGAGCGCCTGCAGCGCATCGGCCTGGTTCGCGCCGCCTGCGACGAAGAACAAATGCTGCGCCAGAAGGCTGCGCGCATCGACTGCGTCAAGCCGGCGACCCGCGAGCAACTGCTGCGCCGCCTCCTGCTCGCCGCCGACTTCATCGCCAGCCATCACGACGAGCCGATCTCGCTCGACGAGATGGCGCGCGCCGCCAGCCTGTCGCGCTTCCATTTCGTGCGCTTGTTCAGCCTGGTCCACGGCGAGACGCCGCATGCCTTCCTGCGGCGCAAGCGCACGGCGGTGGCGCGCCGCCACCTCGCCGTCGGCGGGGCCTGCAGCGAGGCCGCCAGCCGGGCCGGCTTCGGCAGTCGCTCGTCGCTGTTTCGCAACCTCCGCAGGACGGCTCCCGCCGAGGTCGGACCCGAGTCATGCTCCCCCTCTGCCTGATCGTCGGCAGCAACACGGTCGATCCCGCCGGCCTGCACCGCGGCTTCGACGGCTACGGCTTCAAGCCCTACGCGGTCGACACCTTCAGCTCGGCCCTCGGCATGATCCGGCAGTGGCAGTTCGACGCCGTGATCGTCGACGGCGACGGCCAGGTCGACTCACTGCTCCACCTCCTGCCGGAGCTGCGCGACCGCGCACACGCGCCGATCGTCGTCGTCTGGAGCGACGGCGCCGAGCGGCGGCAGATCGAGGCGCTCCAGGTCGGCGCCACCGAGGTCATCGTCAAGCCGGCGTCGCCGCGGCTGATCGCCGCCAAGCTGCATCGCCTGATCGAGATCGGCAAGGACCGAGCGGCGCCCGGCCACGAGACCGCGCTCGCCGCCGTGCAGCTCGGGCCGCTTCGGCTCGACCCGCGTCGGGCCGCCGCCAGCGTCGGCGACACGCCGCTGGCGCTCACCACCGGCGAGTTCGAGCTGCTGCTGCTGCTCGCTTCCCGGCCGGGCGAGTTCGTGCATCGGGAAGCGATCGCGCGAACCCTCGGCAGCCCGGCAGGCGGCGGCGAGTGCCGGCGCAGCGCCGACATGCACATCTGCCGGATCCGCAAGAAGCTGCGCGACGCCGGCGCCGGCACGCTACGGGTCGAGACGGTGTATGGCCGGGGCTACTGCCTGAGGCTGGAGCGCGAGGAGCCGCAGGCTTGGGACGCCGCGCGCCATGCGCAGGGGTCGGCCTAGGCGAAGGGACAAAGAAGGGGGAGCGGGACAGGGATTCGGGGCTCGCTCTCGAAACCGCCCCGACTTGCCCGCTCCCCCTTGGCCGCAGGTCGGCGGAATGCCGCACGAAGCGACGGTTCCGCCTGCACCAGGCGCGAGACAGTGTCGGTCACTGGCTCGCGTCCGCAGCTGCGCCCGGAAACCCGAGTCTACCGGCCGCTTCCTGGCGGCCCGAACAAGGAAAGCTGTTGTGGCACGAACGCCTGCCGCGTCAACACGAAGGGGCGCTGCGAGCGCAGCGTGGGCAGCGGTGCGATCGGGCTGCCCAGGCCCTGCCGCAGCAGGGAGGAGGCGCCGCCTCGGGGCGACGCGGCCGGAGAAAGTGAGCGATGCAGCATGCGATCCGTCTTCGGTTCGAGCCGGCCGCTTGCAACGATTGGTTGCACTCGCCGGCTCCTTGCCTGGAGAGGTGCAACGTCCATGCCATGCGCGACGACGTGATGCGGTTCACGAGCCGCCTCGCGCGGCGCCTTTCAGGGCGTCAGAAGCCGACAAGTGCTGCGCCGACGCGACCGGACGCGTCGATTTCGCAAGCAAGCGTTACAGACCCGCCGGCATCCGGCGAGCGCGGAAAAATCGCCGCGCGAGCGCCGTCAGGCGGCTGCCGGCACGTAGCCGCGCGGGATGGCGCTCAGCAGGCGCCGCGTGTAGTCCTGCTTTGGGTTTTCCAAGATCTGCTCCACGCCGGCCTGCTCGACCACTTCCCCGTCCTTCATGACGATGACCTCGTCGGCCATGAAGCGCACCACCGCGAGGTCGTGGCTGATGAAGATGTAGGCCAGGCCGAGCTCGTCCTGCAGGTCCTTCAGCAGGTTGAGCACCTGCGCCTGCACCGAGACGTCGAGGGCGCTCACCGCCTCGTCGAGCACCAGCACCTCGGGCGAGAGGGTGAGGCAGCGGGCGATCGCCACCCGCTGGCGCTGGCCACCGGAGAACTCGTGCGGGTACTTGGCGAAGGCGCTGCTCTCGAGCCCGACCTTGTTCAGCAGCGAGCGCGCGCGCGCCTCGCGTTCGGCGGTGTCGGCGCCGATGCCGTGAATGGCCATCGGCTCGACCAGCGTCTGCCCGATGGTGAAGCGCGGGTTGAGGCTGGCATAGGGATTCTGGAACACGATCTGGATCCGGCGCCGCATCGCCTGGCGTTCGCCGCTGTCCATCTTCAGCAGGTCGCGGCCGTCGAACAGCGCCTCGCCGCCGCTGGGCTCGTGCAGGCGAAGGAGCGAGAGCCCCATGGTCGTCTTGCCCGAACCGGATTCGCCGACGACGCCCAGGGTGTGGCCCTTGCGCAGGTTGAAGTTCACGTCCTGCACGGCCTTGAATTCGCGCTTGCCGAACAAGCCCTCCTTCAGCCAGAAGCTCTTGGCCAGCGAGCGCACCTGCAACAGCACCGGTGCGTTCGGGTCCTTCGCCTTGCCGACCTGTTGCACCGCGCGCCCGGCGATGTGATCGTCGATGACCATCAGCCGCGCCGGATTGCCGCCCAGCCCCGGGCGGCAGGCGAGCAGGGCGCGCGTGTAGTCGTCCTGCGGCGCTTCGAAGATGCGCGCCACCGGACCCTGCTCGCGCACGACGCCGTTACGCATCACGACGACCTGGTCGGCGATCTCGCCGACCAGCGCCAGGTCGTGGCTGATGAAGAGCATGCTCATGCGGTGGCTCTTCTGCAGCCGCTCCAGCAGTTCCAGGATCTGCCGCTGGATGGTGACGTCGAGCGCCGTCGTCGGCTCGTCGGCGATCAGCAGTTGCGGCCTCCCCACGAGCGCGATCGCGATCATCACCCGCTGCGCCATGCCGCCCGAGAGTTGGTGCGGATACGCGCGAAGGCGCG
>DATCGH010000701.1:0-5176 GCA_036509055.1 Caldimonas sp. | reverse complement strand
TCGCGATACAGCATGGTCAGGCCTCGCGCCGGGCCGCCCCAAGCGGGGCCTGCGCCCCCTCGGGGGGCAGCGAACGAAGAGAGCGTGGGGGCTTCATGGCTCAGACCCGATCGATGATCTTCTCGCCGAACAGGCCTTGCGGCCGGAACAGGAGAAAGCCGAGGGCGAGGACGTAGGCGAACCAGATCTCGATGCCGCCGCCGAACTTCGGTCCGATATAGACCTCCGAGAGCTTCTCGCCGACGCCGATGATCAGCCCGCCGATGATCGCCCCGGGCACCGAAGTCAGGCCGCCGAGGATGACCACCGGCAGCGCCTTCAGCGCCACCAGCGAGATCGAGAACTGCACGCCCAGCTTGGAGCCCCAGATGATGCCGGCGACGACGGCGGTGAAGCCGGCAACGCTCCAGACGATGACCCAGATGTGCTTGAGCGGAATGCCGATCGACTGCGCTGCCTGGTGGTCGTCGGCGACGGCGCGCAGCGCCCGGCCGGTCGCCGTTTTCTGGAAGAACAGCGACAGCAGCGCCACCAGCGCCGCCGCGACGACCGCCGCGTACAGGTCCTCCTGGCTGATCAGCACGCCGCCGGAGAAGACGCTGTCGAGCACGAACACCGGATCTTTCGGCATGCCGACGTCGATCTTGTAGATGTCGCTGCCGAACACGGTCTGGCCGAAGCCGTCCAGGAAGTTCGAGATGCCGAGCGTCGCCATCAGCAGGGTGACGCCTTCCTGGTTGACCAGCTTGCCGAGCACCAGGCGTTCGACCAGCCAGGCCAGGGCGACCATCACCGCGACGGCGACGATGAATGCCAGCACGTTGACCAGCCACTTGCTCTCGATCCCGGTCCAGTGCGGAATCCATTGCGAGAACCGCGCCATCGCCAGCGCCGCGAACAGCACCATCGCGCCCTGGGCGAAGTTGAACACTCCCGAGGCCTTGAAGATCAGGACGAAGCCGAGGGCGATCAGCGAATACAGCATCCCGGCCATCAGGCCGCCGAACAGGGTTTCGAGGAAGAAGGCCATCGCTCGAGCGGTCGGGTCAGTGCGCCGTCCCGAGGTAGGCCTTGATGACCTCGGGGTTGTTGCGCACCTCTTCGGGCGAGCCGTCGCCGATCTTCTTGCCGTAGTCGAGCACCACGACCCGGTCGCTGATGTCCATGACGACGCTCATGTCGTGCTCGATCAGGACGATGGTGCAGCCGAACTCGTCGTTGACGTCGAGGATGAAGCGGCTCATGTCCTGCTTTTCCTCGACGTTCATCCCGGCCATCGGCTCGTCGAGCAGCAGCACCGTCGGCTCCATCGCCAGCGCCCGGCCGAGATCGACCCGCTTCTGCAATCCATACGGAAGCTGGCCGACGGGGGTCTTGCGGTAGGGCTGGATCTCGAGGAAGTCAATGATCCGCTCGACCACGATGCGCTGCGCCGTCTCCTCGCGTTCGGCCGCGCCCCAGCGGATCGCCTGCTGGAAGATGTTGGTCGTCATCTTCAGGTTGCGGCCGGTCATGATGTTGTCCAGCACGCTCATGCCCTTGAAGAGGGCGAGGTTCTGGAAGGTCCGGGCGACGCCCATTTCCGCGACCTGGCGCGAGTTCATGTGGCGGAAGGTCTTGCCACGTAGGCTGATCGAGCCTTCCTGCGGCTGATAGACGCCGTTGATGCAATTGAGCATCGAGCTCTTGCCGGCGCCGTTCGGGCCGATGATTGCCCGGATCTCGTGCTCGCGGACGTCGAAGGTGATGTCGGAGAGCGCCTTCACTCCGCCGAAGCGCAGACTGATGTTCTGCACCTCGAGGACGACTTCGCCGGAGCGACGCGCTGTCATCGGCCGATCACGCCGCGCGCCCGACCGGCTTGAAGGTCTCGGCGTCGACGATCTTCAGGGTCGCGGCGACCTTGCCGACGCGACCGTCCTCGAAGCGGACCGCGGTTTCGACGAACTGCTCGGACTTGCCCGAATACAGCGCGTCGACCAGCACGTCGTAGCGTTCGCCGATGAAGCCGCGCCGGACCTTCGCCGTGCGCGTCAGCTCGCCGTCGTCGGCGTCGAGTTCCTTGTGCAGGATCAGGAACCGGCTGATCTGGCCGCCGGCGAGCTTGTCGTCGGTCGCGAGGTCGGCATTGACCTTCTGCACGCAGTCGCGGATGAGCTCGCACACCTCCTTCTTCTGCGAGAGGTCGGTATAGCCGCCGTAGGGGAGGTTGCGCTTCTCGGCCCAGTTGCCCACCGCCTGCAGGTCGATGTTGATGAAGGCGCAGACCTTCTCGCGCCGGTCGCCGAAGGCCACCGCCTGCTTGATATAGGGAAAGAACTTGAGCTTGTTCTCGACGTACTTCGGGGCGAACAGCGCGCCGTCGTTCGCGCCGCCGGCGAGCCGGCCGACGTCCTTGGCGCGGTCGATGATCTTCAGGTGCCCGGCCGCATCCATGAAGCCGGCGTCGCCGGTGCGGTACCAGCCGTCGGCACTCAGGACCTCGGCGGTCGCCGCGGGGTTCTTGTAGTACTCCTTCAGGAGCCCCGGCGAGCGGATCAGGATCTCGCCGCTGTCGGCCACCTTGATCTCGACGCCTTCGATCGGCACGCCGACGGTGTCGGCGCGTGCCTCGTTGTCGGGCTGCAGGCAGACGAACACCGCCGTCTCGGTCGAGCCGTAGAGCTGCTTCAGGTTGATGCCGAGCGAGCGGTAGAAGGTGAAGAGGTCCGGGCCGATCGCCTCGCCGGCGGTGTAGGCGACGCGCACCCGGGAAAAGCCCAGGGTGTTGCGCAGCGGCGCGTAGATCAGGACCTTGCCGAGCGCGTAGCGGAAGCGGTCGAGCGCGCCGACGGGCTTGCCGTCCATCAACGCCGGCCCGACCCGGCGCGCCAGCGCCATCGCCCGGTCGAACAGCCAGCGCTTCGGCCGGCCGGCGTCTTCCATGCGGATCATCACGCTGGTGAGCAGGTTCTCGAAGACGGACGGCGGCGCGAAGTAGTAGGTCGGGCCGATCTCCTTCAGGTCGATCGTCACCGTGCCTGCCGACTCCGGGCAGTTGACGATGTAGCCGCAGACCAGCCACTGCGCATAGGAGAAGATGTTCTGGCCGATCCAGGCGGGCGGCAGGTAGGCGAGGACCTCGTCGTCGGCGGTGAGCTTGTCGAAGCGGGCCCCGGCCGCGGCGCGGTCGATCAAGGTCTCGTGGGTATGGACGACGCCCTTCGGATTGCCGGTCGTGCCGGAGGTGAAGAACAGCGCGGCCACGTCGGAGGCCTTCGCCTTGGCGACCTCGGCCTCGAAGAAGCCGGGATGCTTCTCGTCCCAGGCGCGGCCGGCCGCTACCAGGGCGTCGAGCGGCGCGAGCCCCGGCTCGCTGTAGTTGCGCAGGCCCCGGGGATCGTCGTACCAGATGTGCGCGACTTGCGGACACGTGGCGCGCACCTCGATCATCTTGTCGACCTGCTCCTGGTCCTCGACGATCGCGAAGGCGACCTCGGCATTGCCGATCGGGAACACGAACTCGGTCGCGGCGGCATCCTGGTAGAGCGGCACCGGAATCGCGCCCAGCGCCTGCGTCGCCAGCATCGCCGCATAGAGGCGCGGCCGGTTCTCGCCGATCACCACCAGGTGCTGGCCGCGCTGCAGCCCGGCTTCGGCGAGGCCGCAGGCCATCGCCCGCACGAGCGCCGCGAGCTCGCTCCAGGTGAGCGTCTGCCAGATGCCGAAGTCCTTCTCGCGCAACGCCGGCGCCGATGGACGGCGGGCGGCGTGGTCGAGCAGGAGACGAGGAAAGGTCGGCGACACGATCACCTTTCGAACGAAGGCAGCCGCGCACGAAGAGCCGCGCGTCAACCGCGACTCTAGGAAAATTTTGACGCCAAGTTGTCGTTCTGCCGACAATCTACGGGACAACACCCTCGGGTGTATCCCTCGGCCCGCGGCGGTTCAGGCCTTGATCGACACGGTGCCGGTGAAGCTCGAGACCGCCGTTTCGTCGCCGCCCGGCTCGGGCCGGACGACGTCGATCCGATAGACGGCGACGCGCCGGCTGCGGCTCACCTCGGTCGCGCGTGCGACCAGGCGCTCGCCTTCGCGGACGCCGGCCTGGTAGGTGATGTGCGCGGCGATCCCCGAGGCCAGCGGGCCGTGCGAGTTCGACGCCAGGCCGAAGGCGCTGTCGGCGAGCGAGAAGATCGCCCCGCCGTGGCAGCCGCCGTTGAAATTGAGGTGCCGGGCCGCGACCGTCATCGCCACCTCCGATCGGCCCGGACCGCCGGCGAGCACCGTGATGCCCAGGGCGCTGCACAGGCCGTCGCGCGCGGCGAGCGCCTGCAGGCGGGCGCGCCAGCCGGCGGCGTCCTCGGACGAGATCGTCGCCGGATCGGGGACGGGCCCGAGCGGCGCGACTGCGGCGTCGCGCAGGCGCCGGCCGGCGGCGACCGAAAGCGCATGCACTTCGATCGCCTCGAGCAGGCCGTCGACGCCGCCCTCGACGAGGGCGCGGACGACGACGACGCGCGGCGTCCAGGCATCGGCCGCGGGGCTGCGGCGCAGGCCGAGCATCTCGCGCATCTCGCGCGCCGTCTGCTCGGCCAGCGGCAGGTCGCCCTTGCTGATGGCGAGCAGGTCGGCGATCTCGAGCGTGCCGGCCTTCAGCGCCTGCACGTCGTCACCGAGCCCGGGCGGACAGACGACGACCCGGGTGTCGGCGAGCCCCGCGATCCGCGTCTCCGACTGGCCGGTGCCGACGGTCTCGACGATCACGCGATCGAAACCCGCGGCGTCGAGGCAGTCGATCGCCGCGCGCGCCGCGCGAGACAGGCCGCCGAGTTCGCCGCGGGCGGAGAAGGAGCGGACGAAGGCGTTCGGATCGGCGCCATGCTCGCCCATCCGGATCCGGTCGCCGAGGACCGCGCCGCCGCTGATCGGGCTCGACGGATCGAAGGCGACGACCGCGACCTTCATGCCGCGCTGCAGCCAGGCACCGAGCAGGGCGTTGACCAGCGTCGACTTGCCGCTGCCGGGGACGCCGGTGACGCCGACGATGCGCGCCTGGCCGGCGCGTGCGGCCAGCGTCGCCGCGGCCTCGCGGGCGCCGGGCGCATCGTCGTCGAAAAGGGTCAGGAGGCGGGCGATCGCCCGCCGCTCGCCGGTCAGGGCGCGCGCGGCGAGCGCCGCGGGAAGGGGGGCGGCG
>DATCGH010000700.1:0-2156 GCA_036509055.1 Caldimonas sp. | reverse complement strand
CGGCAGCTCCGGCATCGTCGCCTGGACCTCGGCGATCCAGGCCTCGGAGATCGCCAGCGGCGGCAGGTCGGGGTCGGGGAAGTAGCGGTAGTCGTGGGCGTCTTCCTTGCTGCGCATCGCCCGGGTCTCGCCGTGCTCCGGATCGAACAGGACCGTCGCCTGCTGCACCCGGCCGCCGTCCTCGAGCAGGTCGATCTGCCACTGCACCTCGTAGTCGATCGCCTGCTGCATGAAGCGAAAGCTGTTGAGGTTCTTGATCTCGCGGCGGGTGCCGAAGGGCGCGCCCGGCCGGCGCACCGAGACGTTGGCGTCGCAGCGAAAGCTGCCTTCCTGCATGTTGCCGTCGCAGATGTCGAGCCAGACGACGAGGGCGTGCAGCGCCTTCGCGTACTCCACCGCCTCGGCGCTCGAGCGCATGTCGGGCTCGGAAACGATCTCCAGCAGCGGCGTGCCGGCGCGGTTGAGGTCGACGCCGGTCCAGTCGCCGGCGTAGTCGCGCGGCGCACCGCCGCCCGCGCCTGAGTCGTCTTCGCTGCGGGCGATGCCGTGGATCGACTTGCCGGCGTCCTCCTCGAGGTGGGCGCGGGTCAGGTTGACGCGGTACGCCACCTCGCCGACGAAGAAGTCGACCGTCCCGCCCTGGACCACCGGGGTCTCGTACTGGCTGATCTGGTAGCCCTTGGGCAGGTCGGGATAGAAGTAGTTCTTGCGGGCGAAGATCGACAGCGGCGCCACCGTCGCGCCGACCGCGAGGCCGAAACGGATCGCCCGCTCGACCGCACCGCGGTTGGCCACCGGCAGGGTGCCGGGCAGGGCCAGGTCGACCGCCGACGCCTGGGTGTTGGGCGCGGCGCCGAACGCGGTCGAGGCGCCGCTGAAGATCTTCGAGCGGGTCGAGAGCTGGGCGTGGGTCTCGATGCCGATCACGACCTCGTAGCCGCGGATCAGCGGCGGCGCGCTCATGCCGGGCTCCCTTGCGCAGGCAGCGTCGGCGCGCGCTGGTGCCAGTCGGTCGCCTGCTGGAACGCATGCGCCGTGTGCAGCAGCGTGCCTTCGTCGAAATAGTTGCCGATCAGCTGCAGGCCGACCGGCAGGCCGCCGGCGCCGAAGCCGGCCGGAACGCTCATGCCGGGCAGCCCGGCCAGGCTCGCCGGGAGGGTGAAGATGTCGGCCAGGTAGTTGGCCACCGGGTCGTCGCTCTGGGCGCCGAGCTTCCAGGCGACCGTCGGCGCCACCGGGCCGGCGATCAGGTCGCATTGCCGGAAGCACGCCTGGAAGTCGTCGGCGATCATCCGCCGGAGCTTTTGCGCCTGCAGGTAGTAGGCGTCGTAGTAGCCGTGCGAAAGCACGTAGGTGCCGATCATGATCCGGCGCTTGACCTCGGGGCCGAAGCCCTCGCTGCGGCTGGCCTTGTACAGGCCCTGCAGGTCTTCGTAATGCTCGGCGCGGTGGCCGTAGCGCACGCCGTCGAAGCGCGACAGGTTCGACGACGCCTCGGCCGGGGCGATCAGGTAGTACACCGGGATGGCGAGCTCGGTGCGCGGCAGGCTGACGTCGACGAGCGTGGCGCCGAGGCGCTCGAGCTCGCCCAGGGCGGCGCGCAGGGCCTTCTCGACGTCGCCGGCGAGCCCGGCGGGGAAGAACTCCTTCGCCAGGCCGATGCGCAGGCCCTGGAGCGGCCGGGCGGCGGTGGCGCCCTCGCGCCGTCTGGCGAGCGCGGCGGCGTAGTCCTGCGGCGGCCGTTCGGCGCTGGTGGCGTCGCGCGCATCGAACCCACTCATGACCGAAAGCAGCAGGGCGCAGTCCTCGGCGCTGCGCGCCAACGGTCCGGCCTGGTCGAGGCTCGAGGCGAAGGCGATCATGCCGTAGCGCGAGCACACGCCGTAGGTCGGCTTGATGCCGGTGATGCCGCAAAAGCTGGCCGGCTGGCGGATCGAGCCGCCGGTGTCGGTGCCGGTGGCCGCGGGCAGGAGGCGCGCCGCGACGGCGGCCGCCGAGCCGCCCGAGGAGCCGCCGGGCACCCGCGATTCGTCCCAGGGGTTGCGAACCACCTTCCAGGCCGAGTTCTCGTTGCTCGAGCCCATGGCGAACTCGTCGCAGTTGAGCTTGCCGAGCGTCACCGCGCCGGCCTCGCCCAGGCGGGCGACGACGGTCGC
>DATCGH010000699.1:0-3061 GCA_036509055.1 Caldimonas sp. | reverse complement strand
CGCCGGCGTGGCGTACCGGATGATCAGCGGCGAGGGCAAGGCCGCGGCCGCCTGAGCCGCCGGCCCGAGGCTCCTCAGCCGAACAGGCTGACGCCGGCGCCGGTCGAAGCGGCATCAGCAGCCCGGGCCGGCGACGAGGCCGGCCGCCAGGGCCAGCAGCAAAGCCGCCCGGGGCGGGAGCGATGAAGGCATGAGCTGATCTCCTCCCGATCGGGCGTTCCCCAGGGCGACGTTCCCGGATGTCGGCTTCGTCGGCCGCGTCTGCAGCCTGTCGTGCCGGCATCGCAATTGGTCGCAGCGCCGTTGGTCGTGCCGAAGCTGGCCCGTACAGTGCGGCCAAACTTGATCCCTGCCCCATGACGCCCTCCACGCCCGTCCCCGATTCGCCACCGCCACTCCGGTCGCGCTGGCAGCGCTTTTCGGCTGGTGCGGTCGTGCTGTTCCACGCCTATGGAAACTGGCTGGTCAGCATCACCTGGATGCGCTTCCTGCTGCTCTCGGTGCTGCTCCTGATCAGCGCCGAGATCCTGTCGAAGCTGCCGCCGTTCAACCTGCCGATCGGCTCCCTCGAGCAGGTCACGGTCACGCCGCCCGCCCCTCCCAAGCCGCCGAAGCCGCCCAAGGCCGGCAGCAAGAACGAGCCGGGGATCGTGATCGAGAAGAAGGACACCAACGGCCGCGACGTCACGATCTCGATCGACAAGAACGGAGTGCGGATCTCGCCACGCGGCGCCCATGCGCCGGCGGCGGGGGGCAGCGCTCCGGCCTCCGCGCCTGCCTCGGCGGCGTCGGGTACCGCGTCGGGCGCCGGGGTCTCGCTCGGCGACATCGGCGTCGAGATCAAGCTGCCGCCCGGTGCCGACAGCGAGGCGGTACGGGAAGCGGTCGAGGAAGCGCGGGAGGCGGTGGTCGAGGCGATCCGCGAGTCGCAGCAAGCCGCCCATGAGGCCGCGGCCGAGGCCGCCGAGGAAGCAAGGCAGTCGCTGCCGCCGATCAAGCGCATCCGCCACACGCGGATGGGAGACTCGTTCACCGACATCGCCTTCCTGCTGATCGTTGCCTCCGCCATCCTCAAGATCAGCTACAAGGGCACGATCCAGGCCGAGGTCAAGGCCGCGGAGGCGGCCGAGACAGCCGAGTCGGAGCAGCTCAAGCGCCAGGTGGTCGAGGCGCGCATGGCGGCGATGCAGGCCCAGGTCGAGCCGCACTTCCTGTTCAACACGCTGGCGTCGATCGACCACCTGATCCAGACCGATCCGTCGCGTGCCAGCCAGATGCAGAAGAACCTGATCGCGCTGCTGCGCGCCTCGATGCCGTCGATGCGCGAATCGACGCCGATGGCGCACAACCTCGGCCGCGAGATGGCGGTGATCCGGCCCTACCTCGAGATCCTCAAGGTGCGCATGGAAGAGCGCCTGCAGACCGACATCCAGGTGCCCGAGGGGCTGCTGTCGGCGGAGTTTCCGTCGATGATGATCCAGTCGCTGGTCGAGAACGCGATCAAGCACGGCCTCGAGCCGAAGGCCGAAGGCGGCAAGCTCACCGTCAAGGCCGAGATCGTCCACGGCAAGCTCGCGGTGACGGTGGCCGACACCGGCCTCGGCTTCGGCAAGGCGGCGACCGCGGGCACCGGCGTCGGCCTGGCCAACATCCGCGAGCGGATCAAGCTGCTCTACGGCGACCGCGCCTCGATGACGGTGGCGGACAACACGCCCACGGGAACCATCGTCACCCTCACCGTGCCGTATCAGGCACAGCCGCAGGAAGGAGCGCACGCATGACGAACAGCCGAACCCTGCGCTGGATCAGCGCGACGGCAACGATCGTCCTCCTGGTCGCGCTCGCGATCGGCGGGGCGATCGTCGCCGTCTGGTCGTCGCTTCCGCTCGACCACGCCACCCTGATCGTCGACGGCGAGACCGTGACGCTCCCGAGCCTGAGCGGCTGGCAGGCGGCGCTGGCATTGATGCTGGCCGCGCTCGCGGTCCTCGTGGCCGCGATCGTCGCCGTCGGCGCCGTGGCCATCGCGGTCGCGACCGCCCTGTTCGGCATCGCCATCGTCGTCCTCGCGGTCGTGGTCACGCTGCTGCTCGTGGCCTCGCCGGTACTGCTCGCCGGCTGGCTGATCTGGCGGCTCGCCCGCACCCCGTCGCCCGGCGGAGCGCGGCCCGAACTTGCGTAGCATCGGCTGCGATGAGCACCGCCGAAGCCTCCTCCCCGACCGCCGTCATCGCCGACGACGAGCGGCTGCTGCGCGATCAGCTGCGCGCCCGCCTGGCCGAGGTCTGGCCCGAGCTCGAGATCGTCGGCGAGGCGAAGAACGGCACCGAGGCGGTCGCGCTGGTCGAGGAGCACCACCCCGACCTGGTCTTCCTCGACATCCGCATGCCGGGCATGAACGGCATCGAGGCGGCCCGGGCGATCGCCCAGCTGCCGGTCGACGAGGAAGGCGCCAAGCCGGAGAACCGCCGGCCCTGGCGCGGCGCCGAGATCGTCTTCATCACCGCCTACGACCAGTACGCGATCGAGGCCTTCGAGCAGGGCGTCGTCGACTACGTGCTCAAGCCCGCCGAGCGCGAGCGCCTGCAGGTCACGGTCGACCGGGTGCGAAAGCGTCTCGCCAACCAGGGCAGCGACGGCGCGCCCGATGCGAGCGGCATGCAGAGCCTGCTGCAGAAGCTGGCCGAGAAAATGAACCCGGGCGCGGTGCCGCGGCTGAAGTGGATCCAGGCGACCGTCGGCACCAGCATCCAGATGATCCCGGTCGAGGACGTGCTGTTCTTCATCTCCGACGAGAAGTACACGCGGGTGCAGACCGCCTCGCTCGAGGCGCTGATCAGAAAGCCGATCAAAGAGCTGGTGGCCGAGCTCGACGCCGAGGAGTTCTGGCAGATCCACCGCTCGACCCTGGTCAATGCCCGGGCGATCGCCGGCGTTTCCCGCGACCTGCGCGGCCGCCAGCTGGTGGCGGTGCGCGGCCACCCCGAGAAGCTCGAGGTGAGCCGCAGCTACGCCGGGCTCTTCAAGGGCATGTAGGCCGGGCCAGCGCCCGGCCGGCCGC
>DATCGH010000698.1:0-4205 GCA_036509055.1 Caldimonas sp. | reverse complement strand
CACTATGCGCTAGACCTCGTCCTCAACGAGCCCTCCACCACCTGGGACGACCTGAAGACGCCGCAGGGGCGCTCGATCGCCGTCAACCTCGGCACGCTCGGCAGCAGCGACAGCCGCGCCAACTCGGTCAACGTCGCGGTCCGCAACATGACCTGCAAGCGGGCCCGGATCATCAAGAACGTCGAGCTGGTGAAGCGCTCCGGCGGCGTCGCCTACGTCGACCCGGCCGACGCGTCCTGCTTCGGCGGCGGCAGCAACACCGGCCTGACGATCGTCGATCCCGATGCCGTCGGCACGCCGACCGGCGACTCCTACTGCGGCACCGTGCTTTACGAAGTGCAAGCCCAGGCAGCCGACGCGAAGCTGCTCGACGCGACCGCGAACGTGGTGCAGGGGGTGGAGGTGCGAACCGACATCGCCAGCCTGGCCAGCAGCTGCAACTGATTCGACATCCTCCGGACGCCCTTTCATGAACACGCAGCAGGCAAGCTCCATCCACCGGCGCGTCACCGGCGTCCTCGCCGCCGCGATCGCCGGACTCGCCGTGCTCGGCGCCGCGCCGGCGCAGGCCGAGGACATCGACCTCTATTCGGGCACCGGCGGCGCGGTCGCCGCACCCAACGTCCTCTTCTTCCTGGACAACAGCTCCAACTGGTCGGCAGCCGCGCAGGCCTGGAGCAAGAGCGGCGCCCAGGCGAAGTGCAGCGCCAACTATCCGAGCGGCTCCCCGACACTGGCGCGCTGCCTCGGCTACGTCGAGCAGGTGTTCGGCAGCGACAGCTCGCTCCTCCAGGGGCAGGTCGAGCTGCGCGCGCTTCGGCTGGTGCTGACCAACCTGGTCTGCGCCAGCACCGCAACGCTCAAGCTCAACGCCGGCACGATGCTGTTCAACCCGAACGGCACCGCCGACGGCGCCAGCGTCATGTCGGGCTACCTGCGCCAACGCGTCGCGCCGATGGATGCGACGCGCTGCGCCGAGATGCTGGCCGACCTGGCCGCCATCGACGCCAAGATCACGACACCGGATTTCAAGGGGCCGTCGTCGGCCGAGTACGGAGCGCCGCTGTACGAGGCCTTCAAGTACTTCGGCGGCTACGCCCGGCCGACGGGAGCGGGCGGCGGATCGGTCGTCGCCGACGCCACGCACTACGGACCGGTGCGCTACAGCAAGCCGATCGAGCTCGAGGATCCGCTCGCCTTCGTCGACGCTGCCAAGAAGACCTACGCCGGACCGAGCGGCGGCAGCAGCTGCGGCGCCAACTACATCATCCTGATCGGCAACACCTGGCCCAACCAGGAGTACGGCACCAACACCAACGCGTCGCCGTACCCGACCAACCTGCTGATGAGCCGGCTGAGCTACGACCCGGGGGCGCAGATCTACCCGAAGCCGCTCGCCAACAGCGACAAGAGCAGCGTCCGCTTCGCCGACGAATGGGCGCGCTTTCTCTACAGCGCCGATCTCGACGGCGCCGAAGGGCAGCAGAACATCCGCATGTTCACGATCGACGTCTACAACCGCTCGCCGGATGCGGCGCAGGGCACGCTGCTGAAGTCGATGGCCGACACCAACGGGCCGGGCGGCTACTACTCGGTGGGCGGCGACCTGTACGGCCTGATCGCCGCCTTCACCGACGTGCTGACGCAGATCGCCTCGATCAACAGCGTCTTCGCCTCGGCCTCGCTGCCGGTGAGCGTGAATACCCAGGGCACCTTCCTGAACCAGGTGTTCATGGGCGTGTTCCGGCCCGATGCAGACGGCAACCAGCGCTGGGCCGGCAACCTGAAGCAGTACCAGTTCGCCCTCAGCGGCGGCACGCTCTACCTCGCCGATGCGACGGGCGCCTCGGCGGTCGACTCGGTGAGCACCGGCTTCATCCAGAACTGCGCCACCAGCTACTGGACGGTCGACAGCGGCAATTTCTGGCAATCGATCGCCGGCTCGCCCGCGTCGGCCTGCAACACCGGCAGCGGCTCGCTCTACTCGGACGCCCCCGACGGCCCGCTGGTCGAGCGCGGCGGCGCAGCGCAGCGGCTCCGCAATCTCGGTCACGCGGCGCGCAACATCCGCACCTGCAGGGACGCGAGCTGCAAGACCAGCGGCTCGTGGAGCCTGGTCGACTTCAACACCACCAGCATACCGGCCGTGCCCGGCCTGAACGAGGCCGAGAGCGCGCGGCTGGTCGACTGGGCGCGCGGCGTCAACAACGGCGACGGTGCGGCCAATGCGAGCGGCGTGGTCAGCTACACCGACTACGGTCTCGGCGACACCGCGACCCGGCCGACGGTGCATGGCGAGGTGGTGCACTCCCGGCCGCTGGCGATCAACTACGGCACCGGCGCCGGCGGCGACGACGTGGTCGTCTTCTACGGCGCCGGCGACGGCATGCTGCACGCCGTCAACGGCAACCAGGCGGGCTCCGCCGCCGGCGACGAGCTCTGGTCGTTCATCGCGCCCGAGCACTGGAGCAAGCTGAACCGGGTGCGGATCAACAGCCCGATGATCTCGTACCCGAACGTCTCGACCGGCCTGACGCCGACGCCCGTGCCCAAGACCTATTTCTTCGACGGTGCCATCGGCGGCTATCAGGAGCGCAACAGCAGCGCGGTGACGCGGACCTGGATCTTCCCCGCCATGCGCCGCGGCGGCACCGGGGTGTATGCGTTCGATGTCACCAGCAAGCCCGGCCCGAGCGCGCAGCCGCGCCTGATGTGGAAGTACAGTGCCGCCGACAACGCGGCGATGGGCCAGAGTTGGTCGACGCCGCTGGCGATCCGGGTCAAGGGCCGGACCGCGCCGCTGGTCGTGTTCGGCGCCGGCTATGACGCCTGCGAAGACAGCGACGATCCGAACACCGCCTGCGCCAACGTGACGGCCGGCCGCGGCATCGTCGTCATGAACGCTGCGTCGGGCCTGGCCGCCTCGGGCGACTACCGCTTCATCGATCCGGGCAGCAGCGCCGGCCGCTTCGTCGCCGAGATGGCGCCGGTGGACGTCGACGGCGACGGCTTTGTCGACGTCGTCTACGCGGTCGACACGCGCGGCAACGTCTGGCGGATCAACACCAGCGACCCGGCGGCCGGCTTCGTCGGCTATGCCCACGTCGCCGACTGGCCGGTGCAGAAGATCGCGACCGTTGGCCAGTGGGGCGCGGGCCTTACCGAGCGCCGGAAGTTCATGTATGCCCCGAGCGTGGTCGTGCTGGGGACGCAGACGACGATCCTGGTCGGCAGCGGCGACCGCGAGAAGCCGTCGTCGAACACCAACGCGGCGCTGGTCGTGAACCGCTTCTACGGCATCCGTGACGACGTCACGGCGACGTCCGGGGTGGCTGCGGCGGTCGGCTACGGCGTCGCACCTCCCGACTTCTACGACGTCACCGGCACGGCCAGCCTCGACCCGCTTGCGCTGGCCAGCTACCGGGGCTGGTTCATGAGCCTGTCGACGACAAGCCCGCCCTACGAGCAGGTCGTGACGACCCCGCTGACGATCGCCGGCGTGACCTACTTCAGCACCTACCAGGCGAAGGCCAACGGCGCATCGCGCTCGTGCACCAACCTCGGCACGGCACGGGCGTATCAGGTCGACTTCCAGACGGGAACTGGAATCCCGGGGCAACCGGTGATGCAGCCGTTCCTCTCCCAGGGCATCCCCCCCTCGCCGGTGGGCGGCGTGGTCCGGATCAACGGCGTGCTGACGCCCTTCCTGATCGGGGGCACTGCGCCGACGGTGCTGTCGCCGACCAAAATCGTGCCAAAGGTCAAGCCGAACCGAAAGCCGATCTATCGCTACGAGCGGATCGACGGTTGAGCGGACGCGTCGCGCCGCGGCCGCTGGGCCAGTACCAAGCGATCCGGCCGCGTCCCCACCGTCTCCCTGACGGCCGGCCGTGGCGGTTCCGTTCATGTTCTCGTGTCGCCGCCCGTCGCGCCGGACGGTCGCCTGGCCGACGCATCTCCTGAATTGCTGCGACGCTCTGTCGAAGGTGCGGCTAGCCAGGCCATGTTGCAGTCCTTCGAGAAATCTCTGCCTATTCAGAGCTTCGGCTCGGGCAAGGTGCAAGGCAGCTATTTCTCCGCCACGGAACGTGCACCCAAACCAGGTGAGTACAAATACCTGACCCAAGGCTCAATGTCCGTAAGCGGCATGCCCGTGGGCTTCACGATCCTCAGCAATGGGGATGCACAGGCAGTGGTGGAACCGG
>DATCGH010000697.1:0-8533 GCA_036509055.1 Caldimonas sp. | reverse complement strand
CGAGATCTCCTGAGGGGTGGTCGGACCCGGCGGATCCGTGGGGCGAATTCTGTGGAGAGGGCGGGATTTGCACTTGAACGAAACGGCTGACTTCTAGAATCCGCCTCCGCGCATTCGCGCCAATCCAGCACGACACCGAGGAAAGCAAGTCATGGCGATGGACGTGATCGACTACGAGATCAAGGGCGCGGAGATGCAGTTCGTGGAGGTCGAGCTGGACCCCGGCGAGGCGGCCATCGGCGAGGCCGGCAGCATGATGTTCATGGATGCCGGCATCCAGATGGACACGGTGTTCGGCGACGCCTCCGCCTCGCAGAGCGGCGGCCTGTTCGGCAAGCTGCTCGGCGCCGGCAAGCGCCTGGTCACCGGCGAGTCGCTCTTCACCACCGTCTACACCAACACCGGCAGCGGCAAGCGCCGCGTCGCCTTCGCCGCGCCCTATCCCGGCAAGATCCTGGCAGTGGACCTGCGCCAGTTCGGCGGCACCCTGATCTGCCAGAAGGACGCCTTCCTGTGCGCGGCGCGCGGGGTGTCGCTCGGCATCTATTTCCAGCAGAAGCTCTCGGTCGGGTTCTTCGGCGGCGAGGGCTTCATCATGCAGCGGCTCGACGGCGACGGCCTCGCCTTCGTCCATGCCGGCGGCACGGTGCTCAAGCGCGAGCTGCAGACCGGACAGACGCTCTTCGTCGACACCGGCTGCATCGTCGGCATGACGCCGAACGTGAACTTCGAGATCCAGTACGTGGGCAAGGTCAAGACCGCGCTCTTCGGCGGCGAGGGCCTGTTCTTCGCCAAGGTCACCGGGCCGGGCACGGTCTGGCTGCAGAGCCTGCCGTTCTCGCGCCTCGCCTCGCGGGTGTTCGCGGCGGCGCCGCAGCGCGGCGGCTCGCGCGAGGAAGGCTCGGTGCTCGGCGCCGGCGCGCTCGGCGGGGTGCTGGGCGGAATCTTCGGCGGCGACGACGAGTAGGCCGGCGCGCACAGTCGGCGCGCCGTCGGCCGCGGCTCAAGCGGCGCGGCTCGCCCGGTGCGCCGGCCAGGCCCGCGCCGAGGCGACGAACATGACCGCGCCGAGCAGCAGCGCGGTCGCCGCGACCAGCAGCGCGCGCTGGAACGCTGCATGGACATCGCCGTCGCTCAGTCGCAACAGCCCGGACACCATCGGCGGGCCGAGCGCCTGGCCCAGCGCCCAGAGGGTGGTGATGAGGCCCATCGTGCTGGTGGCGGCGTGCGGCCGGATGCGCCGCGCCTCCTGCATGGCGAACAAGGTGAGGGTGGTGAAGGGAAAGCCGAGCAGCAGGCTGCCGATCGCGAAGCCGGCCTCCGTCGGCCACGCCACGCCGAGGCCGATGCCGACGGCCTGCATCACGTAGGCGCCGGCGAGCAGCCGGCGTCGGTCGATCGCGGCGCTGAGGCGTGCCGAGAGCAGTGCGCCGCAGACGACGCCGCCGCCGAAGATCGGCCAGAACAGGTCGATCAGCGGCGAGCCCGGGATCGCCGCGCGGGCGATCACCGGCAGGAAGGTGGCGGTGACGATGTAGCCGAACCCGGAAATGCCGTAGGCCAGGGCGAGCACGCCGACCTCGGCCTTGCCGTGCACCCCTTGCAGCGAAGCGGGCGCGGCCGGCGAAGGCGCTGCCATCGTGGCCGACGCGGCCATGACCTGCGGCAACGGCGCCTCGTGCTCGCGCCGGAACACCTGCCAGACTGCTGCCGTCAGCAGCGCCGCCAGCAGGCCGAAGACCATCCAGGCGGCGCTCGCGCGCCATTGCCACGCGACCATGGCGCCGCCGAGCAGGCCGCTGCCGACGATGCCCACGCCCGGGCCGGCGAACATCACGCCACCGAGCGAGGGCGCGCCGCGCGCCGCGAGCTGCGCCAGGCACCAGCCCGACGAGTGCAGCAGCACGTAGGCGCTGACGACCCCGGCGACGAAGCGCAGCGTCGGCCAGCCCGCAGGCCAGGGCAGCGCCATCGCCAAGGTGAGCAGGGCGGTGGCAACGAGGCCGTGGCGCACGATCGCCGGCCCGTCGGCAGGCTTGCGCTGGCCGAGCCGGCGGCGCAGCCACGGGTCGCAGGTGCAGAGCACCGCGCCGAGGAGATAGCCGAGATAGTTCGTGCTCGCCAGCCAGCTCGCATGCTGCAGGTCGATGACGCCGTCGTGCAGCATCATCGGCATGATCGGCGTGAAGGCGAAGCGGCCGATGCCCATCGCGACGGCGAGGGCGGCCAGTCCGGCGAGGGCGATGCGCAGCGAGGTCAAGTCCGAGGCGCGAGAAACTCGCACAGCAGCCGATGGAAGTGGTGCACCCCGCGCTCGTGCGACGGCGAATAGCGGCCGCTGCGATAGAGACGCGAGCGCAGGCCGCGCTGCACCGCCTCGACAGCCCCTTCGTCCTCCATCTCCACCTGGTCGAGCGCGGCGCCGGCGCCGCTTCCGAGACGGTCGGCATCGAGCACGTAGCCGCGAAAGCTCACCCGCGTGCGATCGGGCGCGAGCGGCTGCACCAGGTTCAGCGACAGCCCCCACGGATAGAAGTTGAGCATCAGGTTCGGAAACACCCACCAGTAGTAGGCGGCGATCCGCCGGCCGTGGTCGGGCGAGTTCGACGTCAGCTCGAAGGCGGCGTCGCCGTCGCGGGCCTCCGCGAGCTGCAGGCTGCCGTAGCGCCCGAGGTGGTACCCGTAGCGGTCCATGTCGAGCACCTGGTTCAGCCCGGGATGGAGGAAGGGGATGTGCAGGCCCTCGAGGTAGTTCTCGACGTAGAGGGCCCAGTGCCCGGCGATCTCGAAATCGCGGTCGCGCGACGGGTCGTGGCGGAAGTCGTCGAACCGCAGCCACGCCAGGCGCGCGGCGATGTCGGCGAAGAAGGCGTCGAACGGGGCCGCTGGCGCGAGCGAGGCGAACGCCTGGCCGGCGAAGCTGCCGAACGGCACGCGCGGCAGGTGGTCGGAAGGGCTGGGGAAATCCTGTGCCTGCTCGAAGCCGGGCATGAAGGTCATGCGTCCGCCGAGGTCGAAACGGCGCGAGTGGTAGCCGCAGCGGATCTGCTCGGCCCGGCAGGGCGCACGCACCAGGAGGTTGCCGCGGTGGGTGCAGACGTTGGACAGGCAACGCAGCTCGCCGGCGGCGTCGCGCGCGAGCAGCAGCGGCTCGTCGAGGTGGCCGGCGAGCATCTCGCGCGGCGAGAGCGAGCCCGGCGCGGCGACGTCGCCGAGGTCGCCGAGCCATTGCCAGGTGCGGGCGAAGACGCGCTCGCGGCTCAGGGCGTGGAGGGCGGGATCGAGGTAGAAGGCGCTCGGCAGGGTACGCGCGCGGGTGACGTCGGGGTCGACGGTGAAGGCGAAATCCATGGCCGCTTTAGTTTCGGCGATCAGGGGGTGTGGAGCGGATCGCCGAACGCATCATGGTCAGGATATTCCGTGAGAGCTCGCCCTGCGGGAAGACGGGATTGTTGGGGGTTGCCCTCTTTACGACCCTCGTCGATTTCGATTCACTCAGTGGGCCCTAGCGAAGCGCCTGGAGACCACCGATGAATCCACTGCCTGTCGTTCTCAACGCCACCCATCGCCTGCGCCGGTCCACACTGTGGACGCTGGCCGCGGTGGGCGCAACGCTCGGCCTCGGCCTGGCTGCCGTCGAGGCCGCCGCGCAAGCAAAGGCCATCCGCATCGGCGTGCCGACCGCGATGCAGCTGCAGGTGGGCCGGGACACGCAGGACGCGATGAAGATGGCCATCGACGAGGTCAACGCCAAGGGCGGTGTGCTCGGCCGCAAGCTCGAGATGGTGGTGGCCGACGAGACCGAGAACCCCGAGACCGGCATCAGCGCGATCAAGAAGCTCACCGCCGATGAAAAGGTCGACGTGCTGATCGGCGGCTACACCAGCGGCGTGACACTGGCCCAGTTGCCGCACATCTCGGCGGCCAAGACGATCTACCTCAACGTCGGCTCGGCTTCGCCGTCGACTAACGCCAAGGTCAAGACCGACTACGACAACTACAAGTACATCTTCCGCGTCGGACCGATCAACGCCGCCCACCAGGCGCGGCAGATGACGGGCTTCGTTTCCGTCTTCGTCAAGGGCGAGCTGGGCTTGTCGAAGATCGCCATCGTCGGCGAGAACGCCAAATGGGTGCAGGATCTCGTGCCGCTCTTGAAGAAGGGCGCTACCGACGCCGGTGCCGACGTGCGCGCGACCGAGTTCTTCGACTCGCAGACCTCCGACTTCTCGCCGCTGTTCAGCAAGGTCAAGGATTCGGGCGCCCAGTACATGGTGGTGATCCTGTCGCACGCGTCCAGCGACATCTTCGCCAAGCAGTGGCACGACGCGCGCTTCCCCATGCCCTACGGCGGCATCGACGTGAAGAGCATGGACGGCGATTTCTGCGAGCGCATCGGTGCCAAGTCGGTGGGCGAGATGGCGGCAAACTTCGCGGTGCGCGCGCCGCTGACGCCCAAGACCATTCCGTTCTTCGACGAGTTTCGCAAGCGCACCAACCGGGCGCCGGTTTACACGGCGTTCGGCGCCTACGATGCGGTGCACATCTATGCCGAGGCCGTCACGCGCGCCGGCAGCACCGACACCGAAGCGGTGATCAAGCAGCTCGAGAAGACCAGCTACATAGGCATTCCCGGCACCATCGAGTTCGACGACACGCACGACGTCAAGCCCGGCACGGCCACCTATAAGGGGCCGTCGTTCCTGTTCGCACAGTGGCGAGACGGCTGCAAGCGCGAGGTCGTGCACCCGAAGGAGCTGCGCACGGCCGACTTCGTCTACCCGTCGTGGATCAAGAAGTAAGCCCCGGCTGAACCCGGCCGCGCCGCCCTTCACGGGCGGCTCTTTTTGATCCGACAGGGGCCGCTTTGCTGGAAATCCTGATCGTCGGCGCGGTGAGCAGCGCCATCTACGCCATGCTCGCGGTGGGTTTCACGCTGATCTTCGGCGTCGCCCGGATCCTCAACCTGGCACACGGCACGTTCTACGCGCTGGGTGCCTACGGCGCCTACTTCTTCACCTCGATCTTCAAGCTGCCCCTGCTGCCGGCCGCGCTGCTGGCCGTGGCGCTGGTGGCGGTGTTCGGTATCGCGGTCGAACGGGTGCTGATCCGGCCGATGCGCAAGAGCCAGCTCGCGATGCTGATGATCACGCTGGCGGTGGCGCTGGTGGTCGAGCAGGCGCTGTTCCTGACCTTCGGCTCCGAATACCGCAACGTGCCGGCCTTCGTTGACGCCAAGTTCACGATCGGCGGCGTCAGCATCGGCGGCGCGCGGCTGCTGGCGCTCGGCGTGGGCGTGGTGCTGATCGGCGCGCTGTGGCTCTTCATCCAGCACACCCGCATGGGCTCGGCGATCCTCGCGATCTCGCAGGATGCCGAGGCCGCCCAGTACATGGGCATTCCCAGCGACCGCATCTTCACGCTGGTGATGGGCATCTCGGCCGCGCTCGCCGCCGCGGCAGGCGTACTGGCCGGGCCGTTTCTCACCGTGCAGCCGACGATGTGGCTGCTGCCGATCGTGAAGGCGTTCGCCATCGTCGTGGTCGGCGGGCTGGGCTCGATCCCGGGCAGCATCCTCGCCGCACTGATGCTGGGTTATGCCGAAACCATCGTCGGCTACCTGATCTCTACCTCCTGGACCGAGATCGTCTCGGTGGCGGCCACCTTGCTGATGCTGGTGGTGCGGCCCGCCGGCTTTTTCGGTCGGCGCGCAAGCTTCTAGAGCCATGTTCAGCAAACCCGTCGACCTCGTCGGTGCGGCCGCGTTCCTGGCCTTTATGGCGGCGTTGCCGCTGGTGTTCCAGAGCAACTATCTGATCGGCGTGCTGACCGTCAGCGTGATCTACGGCATCTGGGCGGTGACCTGGGACTTCATGTCGGGCCTCACCGGCCGCGAGAACTTCGGCCACAGCCTTTTCATCGGCGTCGGCGCCTATACCGCCGGCTTCATGAATACCAGCTTCGGCATGCCGGGCTGGTGGAGCTTGCCCGCGGCGATGGTCATGGCCGTGTTGTTCGCGCTCTTGATCGGTCTGCCCACGCTGCGGCTGAAAGGACCCTACTTCGCGCTGGCGATGCTGTCGGGCGCAGTGATCATGCAACGGCTAATGCTGATCTTCTGGGAGCACACCGGCGGCGAGGAAGGCATCAACGGTCTGACGCCGTTGATCAGGAACCAGCTCGGCTTCTACTACTTCGCGCTCGCCACGCTGGCGGCCATCACCGTGCTGTTGCTGGCGCTGGCGCGCTCGCACTGGGGACTGATCCTGCGCGCCATCCGCGGCGACGAGGCCACCTGCCAGGCCGCCGGCATCAACGTGACCTTCTACAAGATCGCGTCGCTGATGATCAGCGCGGCCTTTGCCGGCGCCGGCGGCGCGATGTACGCGCACTACCAGTTGCAGGTGAGCCCGCAGCTGTTCGCCGTGGTCACGTCGATCACCATCATCACGATGGTCTACGTCGGCGGCATGGCCAGCATCTACGGCCCGGTGGGCGGCGCGATCCTGCTGGTGCTGCTGACCGAGCTGCTGCGCAACTTCGGCGAATGGCGGTTGATGGTGTACAGCTGCGTGCTGATCGCCATCCTCTTCTTCGTGCCGGGCGGGCTGGTGGCCCCGACCTGGCGGCGTATCAAGGCGGCGCGGGGCTGGGGGCCATGAGTGCCGTGAGCGCAGCCGCCCCGCTGCTGGAGGTGAGCCAGCTCAACAAGCATTTCGGCGGCCTGCACGCGGTGAAGAACGTGTCGTTCAGGGTGCAGCGCGGCGAGATCGTGGGCGTGCTCGGTCCCAATGGCGCCGGCAAGACGACGCTGTACAACCTGTTGACCGGCTTCATCTCGCCCGACGCCGGCGCCAGCATCCGCTTCGCAGGCCGCTCGCTGCTCGGCCTTGCGCCGCATCGCATCGCCGGGCTCGGCATCTCGCGCACTTTCCAGCTGTGCCGCCCGTTCGTCGGCATGAGCGTGGCCGAGAACGTGATCGTCGGTGCGCTCGGTTCGCGCCGCCACGGCGTCACCGACCACGAGGCCTTGGCCGCCGGGCTGCTGGGGCGCGTGGGTCTGGCCGGCAAGGACAAGCTGCCGGTGGAGGTGCTGTCGTACGGCGACCAGCGTCGGCTCGAGATCGCGCGCGCGCTGGCCGCGCGCCCGGCGCTGCTGCTGCTCGACGAACCGTTCGCCGGCCTGGGCAGCGGCGAGATCGAAGACCTGTCGACGCTGATCCGGCAGGTGCATGCCGAAGAGGGCCTGACGGTGGTGCTGATCGAGCACAAGCTGCGCGAGTTCATGCGTCTGGTCAGTCGCGTGATCGCCCTCGATTTCGGCGAGGTGATCGCCGAGGGAACGCCCGAGGCGATCGTGCAGCACCCGGCGGTGATCGAGGCCTACATCGGCCGCGGCAACGTCGACCCGCTGGAGGCCGGCCGTGCTGCTTGAGTTGCGCGATCTGTCGGTGAGCTACGGCAAGGCCGTGGCGCTGGAGAACGTGACGATGCAGGTCGACGCCGGCGAGTTCGTCGCCGTGCTGGGCCCCAACGGCGCCGGCAAGAGCACGCTGCTGAAGGCGATCTCGCGCGCGCAGCCGTCGATCGGGGTGCTGAAGCTGCGCGGCGAGTCGTTGCAGGGCCTGCCGGCGCACGCGGTGGTCGGCAAGGGCATCAGCCACTGCCCTGAGGGCCGCCGATTGTTCCCCGAGCTGACGGTGTTGAAGAACGTGATGCTGGGCGCCTACCTGCGGCGCGATACGGCCGCGGTGGCGGCCGACCTGGAGCAGGTCTACGGCCTGTTCCCGATCCTGCGCGACCGCGAGCAACAGGTCGTGAGCACGCTGTCGGGCGGCCAGCAGCAGATGGTGGCGATCGGGCGCGCGCTGATGGGCAAGCCGGCCCTGCTGCTGCTCGACGAGCCGTCGGTGGGCATCGCGCACCGCCTGAAGGTCGAGATCTTCGACGTCATCAAGCGCATCCAACGCAACGGCACGGCGATCCTGATGGCCGAGCAGGACGCGCAGTCGGCGCTTCGCATCGCCGACCGGGTCTACGTGTTGGAGCATGGCCACATTGGCCGCGAAGGGACCGCCGCCGAGCTGGGCGCCGACGACTACATCCGGCAGGCCTACCTCGGGGTGGACTGAGCGAGGTCACCCTAAGCTGTCGTCGGCGCTCCCCGCTTGATCGATTCGAGCAGCGGCGCGACGATGTCCATCGGCAGCGGAAAGACGATGGTCGAGTTCTTGTCCGCGGCAATCACCGTCAGCGTCTCCAGATAGCGCAGCTGGATCGCCTGCGGCTGGCGCGCCAGGATCTCCGCCGCCTGGGCGAGCTTCTCGGAGGCCTGCAGCTCGCCCTCGGCATGGATCACCTTGGCACGGCGCTCTCGCTCGGCCTCGGCTTGGCGCGCGATCGCGCGGATCATGCTTTCGTTGAGGTCGACATGCTTGATCTCGACGTTGGCGACCTTGATGCCCCAGGCATCGGTCTGGCTGTCGAGGATCTTCTGCAGGTCCAGGTTGAGCCGCTCGCGCTCGCTCAGCAT
>DATCGH010000696.1:0-4008 GCA_036509055.1 Caldimonas sp. | reverse complement strand
CGATCAGCGCTGCCTTCGGGTCCTCGGCGGCGCGGATGATGGCGATCACCTCGTCGATGTTGAGCAGCACCAGCTGCCGGCCTTCGAGAATGTGGATCCGCTCCGCGACCTTGCCGAGGCGATGGCGCGAGCGCCGCTCCACCACGCCCAAGCGAAAGCCGACCCACTCGAGCAGCACCTGGCGCAGGCCCTTCTGCGTCGGCCGGCCGTCGGCGCCGACCATCGTCAGGTTGATCGGCGTCGAACTTTCGAGGCTGGTGTGCGCCAGCAGCGTGTTGAGCAGCTCGTCCTGCGGGATCCGGCTGGTCTTGGGCTCGAACACCAGGCGCACCGCCGCTTCCTTGCTCGACTCGTCGCGCACCGCGTCAAGCACCGCGAGCACGGTCGCCTTGAGCTGCAGCTGCTCGCTGCCGAGCGCCTTCTTGCCGGCGCGGATCTTCGGGTTGGTGAGCTCCTCGATCTCCTCCAGCACCTTCTGCGCACTCGTGCCCGGTGGCAGCTCGGTGACCACCACCTGCCACTGGCCGCGCGCCAGCTCCTCGATTTTCCAGCGGGCGCGCACCTTGAGCGAGCCGCGACCGGTGGCGTAGGCGGCGCGAATCTCCTCGGGAGCGCTGATGATCTGGCCCCCGCCGGGATAGTCGGGCCCCGGCAGGAGCCTGGCCAGCTCGTCGTCGGCCAGCTTCTCGTCCTTGATCAGGGCGATCGCCGCCGCCGCGACCTCGCGCAGGTTGTGGCTCGGGATCTCGGTCGCCAGGCCGACGGCGATGCCGCTGGCGCCGTTGAGCAGCACGAACGGCAAGCGCGCGGGCAGCAGGCGCGGCTCCTCGGTCGAGCCGTCGTAGTTGGCGACGAAGTCGACCGTGCCCTCGTCGATCTCGTCGAGCAGGAGGCGGGCGATCGGCGCCAGCCGGGCCTCGGTGTAGCGCATCGCCGCGGCGCCGTCGCCGTCGCGCGAGCCGAAGTTGCCCTGGCCGTCGACCAGCGGATAGCGTTGCGAGAAGTCCTGCGCCATCCGCACCAGCGCGTCGTACGCCGCCTGGTCGGAGTGCGGGTGAAAGCGCCCGAGCACGTCGCCGACGACGCGCGCGCTCTTCACCGCCTTCGGCCCGGCCGCGGTGGTGAAGGCCAGGCCCATCCGGGCCATGGCGTAGAGGATGCGGCGCTGCACCGGCTTCTGGCCATCGGCGACGTCGGGCAACGCCCTGCCCTTCACGACCGAGAGCGCGTACTCGAGATAGGCCCGCTCGGCGTAGCCGGCAAGGGCGATGGCGTCCGCGGGGTCGGCGGCGGGCAGATCGAACAGGTCGTCCATGGCGAGTGACGTCGGTGGGGGCGGCAGTATCCGCTACCGGCTGCACCCGGCGCGGCGCGCGGTCAGTTCGGGAAGCGCTCCCGCAGCTTCACCTTCCAGAACTTGCCGGTCGAGGTGCGCGGGATGGCGTCGATCGCCTCGTAGCGATCCGGCAGCTGCCACTTGGCGAAGCCGTGGGCCACCAGGTGCACTCCGAGCGCCTCGGCGAGCAAGGCGGTATCGCCGCCCTGCCCCGGCTTGACGACGATGCAGGCCAGCGGCCGCTCGCCCCACTTCGGGTGCGGGATGGCGATCACCGCGGCCTCGGCAATCGCCGGATGGGCCATCAGGGCGTTCTCCAGGTCGACCGACGAGATCCACTCGCCGCCCGACTTGATCAGGTCCTTGGTGCGGTCGGTGATGCGCACGTAGGCGTGGTCGTCCATCGCCGCGACGTCGCCGGTGCGCAGCCACCCGTCGTCGGTGAACTTCTCCTCGCTCACCGGCACGCCGTGGTACGAGCCGGTGATGAACGGGCCGCGCACCTGGATCTCGCCGACGCTCTTGCCATCCCACGCGACATCGCGGCCGTCGTCGCCGCGGATCCGCAGGTCGACCAGCGGCACCGGCACGCCGGCCATCGCGGCGCGGCGGAAGCGCACGTCGGCCGGGGCGTCGTCGTGACGCATCGATACCGTCGCCAGCGGCGAGGTCTCGGTCATGCCCCAGCCCTGCACCAGCCAGACGCCGTGCCGGTCGAAGCTGCGGATCAGCGCCTCGGGCACGGCCGAGCCGCCGACCATCGAGCGCATGCCCTCGGGCAGCCGCCAGCGGCCGGGCTCCTCGGCCAGGGCGCGCTCGTAGCGCTGGATCAGGCCGAGCCAGATCGTCGGCACGCCGAGCGAAAGCGTCGGCGGCTCGGCCTTGATCAGGTCGAGCAGGTCGTCGGGGTGCAGGTGCGGGCCGGGGAAGACCATCTTCGTGCCCATCATCACCGCGCCGTAGGGCAGGCCCCAGCAGTTGGCGTGGAACATCGGCGTCACCGGCAGCACCACGTCCCCCGACTTGAGGCTCCAGTTCTCGCCCAGGCAGCCAACCAGCGTGTGCAGCACGGTCGAGCGATGCGAGTAGACGACGCCCTTCGGCCGGCCGGTGGTGCCGGAGGTGTAGCACATCGAGACCGGATCGTTCTCGTCGTGGGCGGCGTACGCGAAGCGGTCGGGGTCGGCCCCGGCGAGGAGCGCCTCGTAGTCGAGCAGGCCGGCGCCCGTGTCGACCGGCGCGCCGGAGAACGGATAGACGATCACCTTCTCGAACGCATGCTTGTCGGCGAACTGGCGATAGAGCGGCAGCAGGATGTCGTCGATGACGAGGAAGCGGTCGTCGGCGTCCTTCGCGATCCAGCCGATCTCGTCGGACGAGAGGCGCAGGTTGAGGGTGTGCATCACGCCGCCGGCGGCGGGAATCCCGAAGTAGCACTCGAGGTGGGCGTGGTGGTTCCAGCAGAGCGTGGCGACCCGGTCGCCCTTCTTCAGGCCGAGCGACTGCAGTGCGCTGCCGAGGGCGCGGGTGCGCCGGCGGTACTCGCCGTAGGTGTGGGTGCGCAGGCTCTTGTCGGGCAGGCGCGAGACGATGGTCTTGGTGGGGAAGAGCGTGCCGGCGCGGTCGAGCAGGTGATTGAGCGACAGCGTCACGTCCATCATCGTCGAGCGGATCATGGCTTCTCCTTCGGACGCGCCAGGCGCGCCTCGTGCTCGTCGCGCAGCATCGACATGACGATCAGCGACTCGTAGCCGGCGCCGCTGCGGACGCTGTCGCGCAGCCTCCCCTCCTCGACGAAGCCTTCGTCGCGGTAGAGGGCCAGGGCGCGCGCATTGTTCTCCCGGACGTCGAGCCAGAAGCGGTGCGCGCCGAGATCGCGAAACGCCATTTCCGCCAGCAGACGCACCAGCGCCCGACCATAGCCCAGGCCCTTGGGCTGGAGCACGATCCGTTTCAGCTCGACCGCGCCGTGCGGATTGCGGCAGCCCTGGAGGATGACGAAACCGGCCGAAGGCCAGGCCTCGCCGGCCTCGATGATGAAGTGGCGAAAATCGGGAAAGCGGATCGCGCCTTCGTGCTGCACCCGCTCCCAGGGCGTGATGAACGGCCGGTTCGCCGGATCGTCCTCGACCGACTGGACGAAGTCGAGGTCCGAGACCATGGTCGGTCGCAGGCGCACCTTGAGGCCGGACCGCGTGGCGCGCACCGTCCCCGCCGCCAGGTCGCTCCGGCTCATACGTCGACCTCGACCGCGTCGCCGTGCAGCTCCATCAGGTCGCGGCGGGCCTGCGCCTCGCCCTTGCCCATGAGCCGGGTCAGCGCCGCGGTGGTGGCCTCGGCGCCGGCGACGCCGAACTCGATCTGCAGCAGGCGGCGCGTCTCCGGATTGAGGGTCGTGTCCCAGAGCTGCTCGGCGTTCATCTCGCCCAGGCCCTTGAAGCGGCTGATGCTCCAGGAGTTGTCGCGCGCGCCCTCCTTCTTCAGCCGGTCGGTCACGGCGTGGAGCTCGCCTTCGTCGAGGGCGTAGATCTTGGCCGCGGGCTTCCTGCCGCGGGCCGGCGCGTCGACGCGAAACAGCGGCGGCTTGGCGACGTAGACGTGGCCGCGCTCGATCAGCTTCGGGAAGTGGCGGAAGAAGAGGGTCAGCAGCAGCACCTGGATGTGCGAGCCGT
>DATCGH010000695.1:0-4557 GCA_036509055.1 Caldimonas sp. | reverse complement strand
TGGTAGTGCGCGAATGAAAAAAGCCCCGGCGGACCGGGGCTTCGTTCTGCCGAAGGGAAGGTCGCCTCAGGCGCTCTTGACTTCGACAGTCTGGCGGTTGCGCGGGCCCTTGACGGCGTAGCTCACTTCGCCGTCGACCAGCGCGAACAGGGTGTGATCGCGGCCGACGCCGACGTTGTGGCCGGCGTGGAACTTGGTGCCGCGCTGGCGCACGATGATCGAGCCGGCCGGGACGGTCTGCCCGCCGAAGACCTTGACGCCGAGCATCTTCGGCTGCGAATCGCGGCCGTTACGGGTCGAGCCGCCGCCTTTTTTCTGTGCCATGAGTGACTCCTGGAGCGCCGCGCCCGATCAGGCGGCGTTGACCGCACTGATGCGGATCTCGGTGAAATTCTGCCGGTGGCCCTGGCGCTTCTGGTAGTGCTTGCGCCGGCGCATCTTGAAGATGCGGACCTTGTCGTGACGGCCGTGGGAGACGACGCTGGCGACGACGGTGGCGCCGGCCACGAGGGGGGAGCCGGTGACCAGATCGGCACCCGAGCCGATCGCGAGAACCTGGTCGAGCGTGACGTCGGCGCCGACGTCGGCCGTCAGGCGCTCGACCCGGAGGGTTTCGCCGGCCGCGACCTTGTACTGTTTGCCGCCGGTTTTGATGACCGCGTACATGGTGAATCCTTAAACTCTTTGGACGCCGAACGGTCCGGGAAAAGCCCGCGACTATACCATGGGACGGCCGCAGGGCGAAGCTCCCGGGCGCCCTTCCCGGGAGAGCACCGGCAGCGCACCACGGAACAGAATCGGTGGCGCACCCGGCTTTCTATAATCGAACGCCCCCACCCCCCATCCGTGTCCGCACCGATTTCGCCGCCTGCCGCACCCTCCGTGGGCGCCGTCGCACTGATGGCCGAGGAGATGGGGGAAGTCGACGCCGTCATCCGCCGCCGATTGGCCTCGAATGTCGCGCTGATCGACCAGATCGCCAACTACATCGTCAGCGCCGGCGGCAAGCGGATCCGGCCGATGCTCGTGCTCCTGTTCTCGAACGCCCTCGGCTTCGCCGGCCGGGAACGCTTCGAGCTGGCGGCAACGGTCGAATTCATCCACACCGCGACCCTGCTCCACGACGACGTGGTCGACGAGTCGGCACTGAGGCGCGGCCGGCGGACCGCCAATGCGTTGTTCGGCAACGCCGCGAGCGTCCTGGTCGGTGATTTCGTCTACTCGCGGGCCTTCCAGATGATGGTCGGCGCCGGCCGGATGCGCGTCCTCGAGGTGCTGGCGGATGCCACCAACGTGATCGCCGAGGGCGAGGTCCTGCAGCTGATGAACATGCACGATCCGGAGGTGACCGTCGACGACTACCTGCGGGTCATCCGCTTCAAGACCGCCAAACTGTTCGAGGCCAGCGCCCGGCTGGGCGCGGTGCTCGCCGAAGCCGATCCGGGCGTCGAGGAAGCCTGCGCCGCCTACGGCCGCTCGCTCGGCACCGCCTTTCAGCTGGTCGACGACCTGCTCGACTACGAGGGCGCGACCGAGCAGCTCGGCAAGAACGTCGGCGACGACCTGCGCGAGGGCAAGCCGACCTTGCCGCTGCTGATCGCGATGGAGCGGGGCACCGCCGAGCAGCGCCTGCTCCTGCGCGGCGCCATCGAGCACGGCGAGGTGGCCCGGCTCGACGAGGTGATCGCCCTCGTCCGCGCCACCGGTGCGCTCGAGGCGACCCGCGAAGCGGCGCGCGCCGAGGCCGACAAGGCCTGCAAGGTGCTGGAGCTGCTGCCGCAGACGAAGTACCGCGAGGCTCTGCTAGACTTGTCGGTTCGATCCGTCGAGCGCTCGTCCTGAGCGAAACGGCGGGCCGACGCGGCTTCATCGCCGCGCCGCTGCGGCCTCGGCCGCACGACATCGGGGTGTAGCTTAGCCTGGTAGAGCGCTACGTTCGGGACGTAGAGGCCGGAGGTTCGAATCCTCTCACCCCGACCAGGATTGCCTTCGCGAGCGCCGCATTTCACGAGTGGAACGGGGCTCGAACACCCCGCGTGAATTGTTGGCGCAGCCCGTGGAGCCCAGCGTTTACAGCCCCTGGTGAATCGGCGATGATCATCTGTTTCTTCAAGGACTGACGAGCTTTCACAGGTTGGATACCCTCGCCGAAGCATCGCATTCATCCCTCTCCGGCGTGGCGAGGGTGCTGGTCAACGCGGGCAAGCTCAACGCCAAGACCGCCGAAGAGCTTGTTCGAAGCTCCCGAGAGAAGCGCTCCAGCTTCGTCTCCTCGGTCATCGGCGCCGGGGCCGTCTCGCCCTCGGAGCTGGCGCATACGCTGGCGACCGCGCTGGCCCTGCCGCTGCTCGACCTGAACGCGATCGACGCGGTCAAGCTGCCGAAGAACGTCATCGACGCGAAGCTCGCGTCGCAGTACCAGATCGTGGTGCTCGGCAAGCGCGGCAACCGCGTCTTCATCGGCGGCGCCGACCCGACCGACCAGGAAGCGGCCGAGCGCATCAAGTTCGCGACCCAGCTCGCGCCCGAGTGGGTGATCGTCGAGCACGACAAGCTCGCAAAGGTCCTCGAGGCCACGGGGGCGAGCGCCTCGGAACAGATGGAGGCGCTGTCCACCTCCGACTTCGAATTCGACGTCACCGACGACGTCACGAGCAAGCCCGACGAAGAGGTCGCGAGCGACGTCGAGGACGCCCCGGTCGTCCGCTTCCTGCAGAAGATGCTGATCGACGCGATCAACCTGCGCGCCTCCGACCTGCACTTCGAGCCCTACGAGTACCACTATCGCGTCCGCTTCCGGGTCGACGGCGAGCTGCGCGAGATCACCCAGCCGCCGCTGGCGATCAAGGACAAGCTGTCGGCCCGCATCAAGGTCATCTCCCGGCTCGACATCGCCGAGCGGCGCGTCCCCCAGGACGGCCGGATGAAGCTCAAGTTCGGCAGCAAGGCGATCGACTTCCGGGTCAGCACCCTGCCGACGCTGTTCGGCGAGAAGATCGTGATCCGGATCCTGGATCCGTCGAGCGCCAAGGTGGGCATCGAGGCCCTCGGCTACGAGAAGATCGAGAAGGACCGGCTGCTGAAGGCGATCGCCCGGCCCTACGGCATGGTGCTCGTCACCGGCCCGACCGGCAGCGGCAAGACCGTGTCGCTCTACACCTGCCTCAACATCCTGAACCAGCCCGGCGTGAACATCTCGACGGTCGAGGATCCGGCGGAAATCAACCTGCCCGGCGTCAACCAGGTCAACGTCAACGACAAGGCCGGACTCAACTTCTCGGTGGCGCTGAAGTCGTTTCTGCGCCAGGACCCGGACATCATCATGGTCGGCGAGATCCGTGACCTCGAAACGGCCGACATCGCCATGAAGGCGGCCCAGACCGGCCACATGGTGATGTCGACGCTGCACACCAACGACGCGCCGACGACGCTCACCCGGCTGTCCAACATGGGCGTGGCGGCCTTCAACATCGCCGCAAGCGTGCTGCTCATCACGGCGCAGCGTCTGGCGAGGAAGCTCTGCGAGAACTGCAAGGTCCCGGCCGACTATCCTCGGGACGCGATGCTCAAGGCCGGCTTCAAGCCGGAAGACCTCGACGGCAACTGGAAGCCGTTCAGGGCCGTGGGCTGTTCGATGTGCAACAACGGTTACAAGGGACGGGTCGGCATTTACCAAGTCATGCCCATTTCCGAGGACATCCAGAAGATCATCCTCGGGTCGGGAATGGCGCAGGACATCGCTGCCCAGGCCCAACGTGAAGGCGTTCGCGACCTGCGCCAGTCGGGCCTTCTCAAGGTGCGTGCCGGCATGACGACACTGGAAGAAGTGATCTCGGTCACCAACGAGTAGCGACACGAATCGGAAAGCGGGACCCCGGAGACCACATGGCAACGGCACTGGCTGCAAAGCAACGCGTCAAGGACATCGTCTTCGAGTGGGAAGGCAAGGACAAGAACGGCAAGTCCGTCCGCGGCGAGATGCGTGCCGGCGGCGAGGCCATGGTGAGCGCGAGCCTGCGCCGCCAGGGCGTGATGGTCAACAAGGTGAAGAAGCGCCGCATGAGCGGCGGCAAGGCGATCAAGCAGAAGGACATCGCCGTCTTCACCCGCCAGCTCTCGACCATGATGCGCGCCGGCGTGCCGCTGATCCAGTCGTTCGACATCGTCGCCCGCGGCAGCACCAACGCCAAGATGACGCGGCTCCTGACCGACATCCGCTCCGACGTCGAGACCGGCACCAGCCTCTCGGCGGCGTTCCGCAAGCATCCGCTCTACTTCGACGCCCTCTACTGCAACCTGGTCGAGGCCGGCGAAGCGGGCGGTATCCTGGAAACCCTGCTCGATCGTCTAGCCGTCTACCAGGAAAAGACGATGGCGATCAAGAACAAGATCAAGTCGGCGCTGATCTACCCGATCGCGGTTATCACGGTCGCCTTCATCGTGCTCGCCGTGATCATGATCTTCGTCATTCCGGCGTTCGAGGACGTGTTCAAGAATTTCGGCGCGGACCTCCCGGCGCCGACGCTCGTCGTCATCGCCATCTCCAAGATCTTCGTC
>DATCGH010000694.1:0-2699 GCA_036509055.1 Caldimonas sp. | reverse complement strand
TGGCGAGCCGCGACACCGAGGCGGCTCCACTCCAGGCGCTGCTCGAACGGCTCGGCCTGCCGGCGGACTACGTACGTGCGGTGTCGGCGACCGAAGCCGAGGCGATCGCCGGCATCGCCGTCGCCGCGCCGGCCTGGCACTTCGTCGGCGGCGGCTGGGTCGAGCCTCGCGGCCTGGCCCGGGCCCATGCCGAGCGTGACCGTGAGCGGGTCACCGTCCGGACGGAGCGCGCGGTCGCCGCGATCCGTCGCACCGCCGGCCACTGGCAGCTCCTCGACGCGGCCGGCCGCGTGCTCGCAACGGCCGAGGTCGTCGTCCTGGCCAACGCCGGCGCCGCCCTCGATCTGCTCGGCGGCGACCTGCCCCTTTCTTCGAGTCGCGGCCAGACGAGCGGCATCGCCAGCGCCCACTGGCCCGCGGCCGCGGCGCTGCGCCTGCCGCTCGCCGGCTCGGGCTACCTGCTGCCGTCGCTCGATGGGACAAGCTGGTTCGGCGCCAGCTCGCACGAAGGTGACGCCGATCCTGAGTTGCGCCGCGAGGACCACCGGGCCAACGTCGAACGCCTCGCCGGCTTGGTCGCCCAACCGCCAGCGATGGAGGTGCTCGGTGAGCCCTCTGGACGCGTCGCCTGGCGCTGGGCGAGCCCCGACAGACTGCCGCTGATCGGCCCGGTGCCGCTGGCGGCCATCGGTCCGGGGCGGGGCGTCGAGATCGACACCGCGTCGTCGCCTCGACCCGAGCAGGCGCGATTCGCGCCGCGGGCACCGGGACTGTTCATCTTTGCGGGGCTGGGTTCGCGCGGCATCGCCGGCTCGGCGCTGGGCGCTCAGCTCCTCGCCGCGTCCATTACCGGTGCACCGCTGCCGCTGGAGGCCGACCTGCTCGATGCGGTCGACCCGGCGCGCTTCGCGAGCCGCGCCTTCCGGCGCGCCGGCCTGCTGCCAGGCGCCGCGGACTGAGCGTCAGCCGCCGCTCGGGCCCATGGCGGGCGGGTCGACCGGGGCTTGCCCGTCCTGGGGCGCCGCCGCTTCACCGGACTCGCCGGCCGCCTTGCGACCGGCCTTTTCCTTTTCCTTCTCTTCCTTCTTCTTCTTCTTGGCCAGCTCGCGCTGGCGCTTCTCGAACGAATAGTTGGGTTTGGCCACGGGCCGTCCTTCCTGTTGGTTGCACCAAACGTGCACGGGGCGGAGGTTACGCGCTTTTGCGCAGCTCCCGCGGCGATCAGAAGCGCATCGTGCGCACGCCCTCGGCGGTGCCGAGGAGGCAGATCGAAGCCCGGTTGCGGGCGAAGATGCCGCAGCAGACGACGCCCGGCCACTGGCTGACCTCGGCTTCCATCGCCGCTGGATCGTCGATCGAGAGGCCGTGGATGTCGAGGATGTGGCCGCCGTTGTCGGTGACCACGCCCGCGCGCAGGACCGGCCGGCCGCCGAGCTTGGCGAACCGGCGGCCGATCTGCGCCGCCGCCATCGGCACCACCTCCACCGGCAACGGAAAGAGGCCGAGCCGCTCGACCAGCTTCGAGCCATCGGCAATGCAGACGAAGCGCTCTGCCAGGTCGGCGACGATCTTCTCGCGGGTCAGGGCGCCGCCGCCGCCCTTGATCATGCAGCCGGCGCCGTCGATCTCGTCGGCGCCGTCGATGTAGACGGCGAGCTTCTCGACCGCGCTCGCTTCCAGCACCCGCACGCCGATCGCTTGCAGCCGGGCGGTGCTCGCCTCGCTGCTCGAGACCGCGCCGGCGACACCGCCGGCAAGCGTCGCCAGCGCATCGATGAAGCAGTTGACGGTCGAGCCGGTGCCGACGCCGACGATGCTGCCGGCCTCGACATAGGCGAGCGCCGCCTCGCCGACCAGGCGCTTCAGCTCGGCCTGGCTGGCTGCCCCAGGCCGGGCCGGGCTGGTCATGGCCGGCCTCCCACCATGTCGGCCGCGACCACCCAGGCGTCGAACTGCTCGGCGCTCAGCCAGCCGGAAGCGATCGCCGCCTCGCGCAGGGTCGAGCCGCTGCGGTGTGCCTCCTTCGCGATCTTCGCCGCCTTGTCGTAGCCGATGTGCGGATTGAGCGCGGTCACGAGCATCAGCGAGCGCTGCACCAGTTCCTCGATCCGCGCCCGGTCGGGCTCGATGCCGCGGGCGCAATGGACTTCGAAGCTCTTCATGCCGTCGGTCAGCAGCCGCGTGCTCTGCAGGAAGTCGTGGATCAGCACCGGCTTGAAGACGTTGAGCTCGAAGTTGCCGGAGGCGCCGGCGACGTTGATCGCGACGTCGTTGCCCAGCACCTGGGCGCAGAGCATCGTCAGGGCTTCGCATTGGGTGGGATTGACCTTGCCCGGCATGATCGAGCTGCCGGGCTCGTTCTCGGGAATGCGGATCTCGCCCAGGCCGGAGCGCGGCCCGGAGGCGAGCCAGCGCACGTCGTTGGCGATCTTGGTCAGCGATGCCGCCAGCGTCTTCAGCACGCCATGGGCGAAGACGATGGCGTCGTGGGCGGCGAGCGCCTCGAACTTGTTCGGCGCCGAGACGAACGGCAGGCCGGTGCGCGCCGTGAGCTCGGTCGCGACCCGGGGGCCGAAGTCGGCCGGCGCATTGAGGCCGGTGCCGACCGCGGTGCCGCCGAGCGCCAGCTCGCAAAGGTGCGGCAAGGCGGTGCGCACGTGCGCGAGGCCGTGGTCGAGCTGCGCAACCCAGCCCGAGAT
>DATCGH010000693.1:0-3982 GCA_036509055.1 Caldimonas sp. | reverse complement strand
GCCCGCCGAGCCGGCGCCGCGGCGGCTGCTGCTGCGCTGGTCCGGCCCGACCGAGTTCTCGGCCGCCTATGCCATCGAGACCAGTGCCGACCTGCGCAGCTGGCGCGGTGCATCGGGCGGCCAGGTGATGTCGTTGCAGTCGGCCAGCGGCGTGCTGGCGCAGCCGATTGTCGGCCTGCCGGACGGCGCCGGTCGCTTCGTCCGCCTCACCTGGCTGGACCCGGCGCATGCGCCGTCGCTCACCGGCGCCGCCTCCGTCGCCGACGCCCCCGGCCTGGTCGCCGTCGCCGCCGCCAACGAGTTCGTCTTCGCGCCGAGCCCGGCGCCGGCGGGCAAGGAGCCCGAGCCACGGGGCTCGCTGCATTTCGACCTCGGCGGCAGCCTGCCGCTGCTCGACGTCGACCTGCGGTTCGCCGCCGGCACCCGTGTCGCGCCGGTTCGCCTGCAGGGCCGTACCCGTGCCGAAGACGCCTGGCGCGAGCTCGGCAGCGGCGTCTTCTACCGGATCGAGCGCGACGGTCAGGCCACCGACGCCCCGGCCCTGACGTTGCCGGCCCATGCGCGCTTCATTCGCGTCGTCCCCGACGAGCGTGCGGCCGCGCTCGACCCGGCTCAGGCGCGACTGGTGATCCACGCCCGCCTGGCCTCGCTGGTCTTCGCCTCGAGCGGACAGGTGCCTCTTCGCCTGCTTGCCGGCTCGGCCGATGCGCCGGCGGGGGCGTTGCCGGTGACGACGCTGGTGCCGCAGTTCGACCAGGAGCGCAAGCGCTTCGGCCAGGCCCGACTCGGTGCGTTCGCCGAAGCTCCCGAGGTTGCCCGCGCTGCCGAGCGCGCCGCCTGGGAAGGGCGCCTGCGCCTCGGGCTGCTCTGGTCGGTGCTGCTGGTCGGCGTCGTCGTGCTGGGCCTGCTCGTCTGGCGCCTGGCGAAGAGCGGCGCCGCGACCGCACCGCCCGCCGGCTGAGCCGCCGGGGTTCGGGCTCTCTGCCGCTCAGGCGCCGAGCAGCTCGCCCACGGGCTTGAGCTCCTCGACGCGGTCGCAGACCGATTTGACGACCATCAGGATCGGCATCCCCAGCAGCAGGCCCCACACGCCCCAGAGCCAGCCGAACAGGAGCACGCCGACGAAGACCGCGAACGCGCTCATCCGGCTGGCCCGGCCCATCCACCACGGCGTCAGCAGGTTGCCGACGAGCGTGTGGATGGCGAACGAGGCGGCGCCGATGTAGAGGCCGCGGTCGAGCGATTCGAACTGGACGGTGCCGATCACGCTCGAGGCGACGCCGATCACCACGGCGCCGAGATAGGGGACGAGGTTGGTGATGCCGGCGAGGATGCCCCAGACCAGCGAGTGATTGAGGCCGAGGGCGTAGAAGGCCAGGCCGGAGAGGATGCCGACGACGATGCTGGTCGCCATCTGCACGAACAGGTAGCGCTGCATCTGTCCGTGCACTTCGTCGAGCGCCTGCACCGTGATCTTCTTCTGGCTCAGGCGCGGGCCGGCGAGCTTGACCATCTTGCGCCGGAAGGTGCTGCCCGAGGCGAGCAGGAAGAAGGTGATGAAGACCACCAGCGTCGTCTGGCCAGCCAGGGTGACGAGACCGAGCGTGCCGGTCCAGAGGTAGTCCTTGACGTTGATGTGCGGCTTTTCCACGACCACGCGGGTGACGCCGCGCGGCGTCGGCGGCACGCTCGTCGACATCGGCTCGACCCGGCTCGCGCTCGCCGATGCCGCGGGCAAGGCTGGACGCGAGCGCCCGCCTCCGGCCGTGGAAGCCGCGGTGGATGCGGCGACGCCCGATGCGTTGGCCGGCGAGGCCGTCTCTTCGGCCGCACGTTCGATTTCCGCGGCCGCCTGCTGCACTTTCTCGAGCGTCGAGGGCGCGGTCGACTGCCCCGGCTTCTGGACGGCCTTGCGCAGCTTCTGCGCCACCTCGGGCAAGGTCTCGATCAAGGCATTGGCGTCGTCGCCGACGCCCCAGACCGCCCAGCCCAGGCCGGCGAGGATGGCGGTCAGCAGCAGCCCGGCGCCGGCGGCGCGCGGCACTCGCCAGCGCTCCATCCGGTCGACCGCCGGCGAGAGCGCGTAGCTGAAGATCACGCCGAGCAGCAAGGGGATCACGACCGCCTTCGCCCACTGCAGGGCGTATAGCGAGAGGATCACGGCAATGACGACGAGGGCGACGTTGCGCACGTCCACCGGCATGTGCAGGTGCAGGCGCTCCGGCTCGGCGTCGGCCTCGTCCGGGGCAGGGGCAATGGCGGCCGCGTCTTCGTTCTTCACGGCACGATGTTCCGGGGCGAGGGTGGCGTCGATCCCCTCACCAGCACTCGGCGTGCCCGGTCGCGTCACCTGGCGTCCGCGGGAAGCACGATGTAGTGGCCGGCCAGCTCCGGCGGCAACGGCGAGTCGAGCAGCGTGCAGGTCAGGCGCAGGGCGTCCGCCGCGGCGGTGCCGTAGCGCACGCCGCCGTTGGCCTTCAGCGCGGCGGCGGCCCAGCAGCGAATGACGATCGGCCGCTGCATCCGGGAGAGCGTCTGCAGCCGGGCCAGGGCTTCGAAGACGTTCTCCGAATCGGGCACGTCGAACGGCGGCGCCGCCGAGTGCGGTGCCCATTGCTCCATGACGCTTTCGTACCATCGCGCCCCGGCGCTGTCGTCCTCGAGATCGTCGGCGACCATGCGCGAAAGGAAGGCGGTGTAGACCGCCAGGGCCAGCACGTCCGTCTCCAGCCACTCGGCGACGTCGCTGCCGGCTTCGGGCCGGATCGCCAGCGCCGGCACTTCGCCCAGGCCGCGGCGCATCGCCAGCCAGTGCAGCCGATCGATCGGCCGGACCACGCCGCGCGCGCCCATGATGCGGCGCATCGCCTTGAGGAGGTTCTGCCGGACGCCGATCGGCTGCAGCGCCATGCGTTCCAGCAAGCGTTCGAACCAGGGCAGGCGGGCGGCACCCGAGAGGCTCGCCGCATGCTCGCGCAGGCCGGCGCGATTCGGCGTCTCCGCGGTCTCGATCGCCCAGGCCCGGGCGGCGCGCCGGCTGCCGCGCGGCAGGATCAGGGCCAGCAGGGCGGCATGCAGCTCGCCGGGCCCCTGCACCCTCGCCAGACGCTTGGCGGCGTCGATTTCCGGGTCGTGCGCCGCCTGGTTCTTCGCGTAGACGTCGTTCAAGGCATCCTTCGGCACGATCGCCGTCCGGCTCGCGGGTTGCTGCGCAGCGCGAAGTGTCGCACCGCCTTGGGCGACGCGAGCCTGCCGCCGACGTCGGCAGGCCTAGAGCGTGGCGCCGGCGCGAAAGCCGAACAGCCGGGCGACGAGCAGCGTCGGGAACTGCCGCACCGCGTCGTTGTAGTGGCCGACCGCGGCATTGAACTCACGCCGCGCGAAGTCGAGCGTGGCGTCGTCGCTGGCGAGCTTGGCATTGATCTCCGGCAGCTCGTCGCCGGCCATCGTTTGCACCGGCAACCGCGCCCGGGCGTCGGCGAGGATCTCTTCGGCGACGCGCAGGCTCGTCACCGCGCTCGCCACGGCCGGCCGGGCCTGGGCATGGGCGCGCGCCGCGTCGGCCTGTCGGCTGGCGGCGTGAAGCGCGTCGAGGCGCGGGCGGGCGCCGCCGGCGAGCGCCGTCGCCAGCAGCTCGACCTGGCGCTCGATCAGCGCATGGCGAGACCGGCAGAGCGCGTCGATCGCGGCGAAGCGTTCGGCCAGCACGTTGCGCAGGCTCACCATCCGGTTGTAGGCACCGACCATCCAGCAGACGAGCAGCACGCCGGCGACGGCGATGCCGATCTGGGTCGAGGTCATGGGCGCCCTCCCGGTCCGGCCCGGGCGGACTCGACGGCGCGCGGCTTCAGCTGGCGAGCCAGGTGTCGTAGCCCTTGCGCCGCAGGTCGCATGACGGGCACAGGCCGCAGCCCCAGCCCCAGGGGTGGCGGTGCTCGCGGTCGCCGAGATAGCAGGAGTGGGTGTGCTCGATCACCAGCTC
>DATCGH010000692.1:0-4839 GCA_036509055.1 Caldimonas sp. | reverse complement strand
CCGATGGGCGGCGCGATCGCCCTCGGCCATCCGCTCGGCGCCACCGGTGCGATCCGCTCGGCGACCGTGATCCACGCGCTGCGCCGGCACAACCTCAAGTACGGCATGGTGACGATGTGCGTCGGCACCGGCCAGGGCGCGGCCGGCATCTTCGAGCGCGTCTGAGGCGGCTGCGCGACCCTTCCATGGAGATCGCGGAAACGTCGCGCCCCGCCGGCGCTCGCCCCGCCGTCGAGCCGCGCAATCCCGACTGGCGGCGCATGGTCGAGCGCGGCTTCGCCGAGGCGCCGTTCGTTCACGAGAACGGCATCCGCCTCGATGCCTGCGTGCCCGGTCGGGTCGAGTCGTCGGTCGAACTCACGCCGCATCACCTCCAGAACACCGGCGTCCCGCATGCCGGCCTGATGGCCACGCTCGCCGACCACAGCTCGGGTGCGGCGGCGATCAGCCTGACCGCGCCGGGCGAGATCATCCTCACGGCCGAGTTCAAGATCAGCCTGCTGCGTGCGGTCGTCGCGAAGAAGCTGCATTGCCGCGCCGAGGTCGTGCGCCCGGGATCGCAACTCTGCTTCGTCGAGGCCTCGGTCGAGGCCGAGACCGCTGACGGGGAGCGCAAGCTCGTGGCGCGGGCGAGCGTGACGCTCGCCGTGCTCGGCGCCGACCATCACGCTGCACGCTCGGCGGCAGGGCGGCGATGACGACGACGAGCGATCCGCGGGCATCCGAGGCCCACCGCATCGAGGTCGACCGCGGCGCGGCGATCGAGTTGCGCCTGTTCGCGCCGGCCACCGGCACGGCCAGGGGCGCGGTGCTCATCGGCGGGGCGATGGGCGTGCGCCAGGCGTTCTACCGGCCGTTCGCGCAATGGCTCGCCGACCAGGGCTACGTCGTCGCCACCTTCGACTATCGCGGCGTCGGCGACTCTCGCGCCGCCAGCCTGCGCGGCTTCGACGCCGACCTGTTCGCCTGGGCGCGCGACACCGACGCGGTGATCGACGCGCTCGTGCGCCGCGCCGGCGACGTGCCGCTCTACGTCGTCGGCCATAGCCTCGGGGCGCAGCTCCCCGGGCTGCTGCGCCACCGCGACCGCATCGCCGGCCTGGTCTCGATCGCCGCCGGCAGCGGCTACTGGCGCGACAACGCACCGCGCCTGAAGCGCTCGGTGCTCTATTTCTGGTACGTCCTGGTGCCGCTGGCCACGACCTTGTTCGGCTACTTTCCGGGCGCGCGGCTGAAGAAGGTCGGCGACCTGCCGCGCGGCGTGGTCCTGCAATGGCGGCGCTGGTGCCTGCACCCGCGCTACCACGTCGGCGCCGAGGGCGAGCAGGTGCGCGCGCAGTTCGAAGGCGCACGCTTTCCCCTGGTGGCGCTGTCGCTCACCGACGACGAGCTGATGACCGAGCGCGGCACCCATGTCCTGGTCGACTGCTACGCCAACGCGCCGCGCCGGGTCGAGCGGGTGGCGCCGGCCGACGTCGCCGCCCGCCGCATCGGCCACTTCGGCTTCTTCCGTGACGCCTTCGCCCCGACCCTCTGGGCCCGGACCGCGGGCTGGCTTTCCGAATTCCACCTGGCGAAGGAGACGACGACATGAGCATCCGCACCGCGACCCTGAACGGCGTGGCGACGATCGAGATCGCGCGGCCCGAGAAGAAGAACGCGATCACCGGCGCCATGTACAAGGCGATGGCCGACGCCCTCGATGCGGCGAAGGAGGACAAGGCGGTCCGGGCCGTCCTGATCACCGGCCAGCCGGGCATCTTCACCTCCGGCAACGACATCGAGGACTTCGTGCAGCGCTCGCCGGGCTCGGGCGAGTCGCCGGCGCTGGTGTTCATGAAGGCGCTGATGGGCTGCGACAAGCCCGTCGTGGCGGCCGTCACCGGCGCGGCGATCGGCATCGGCACGACCCTCCTGCTGCACTGCGACTTCGTCTACGTCAGCGACGAGGCGCGGCTGGCAATGCCGTTCGTGAGCCTCGGGCTCGTGCCCGAGTTCGCCTCGAGCCTGATCGTGCCGCAGCTGATGGGCAACGCCCGGGCGGCGGAAAAGCTCCTGCTCGGCGATCCGTTCAGCGGCGCCGACGCGGTCGAGATGGGCATCGCCAGCGCCGTGCTGCCGGCGGCCGAGGTCGCGCCGCATGCGCGTCGCATCGCCGAGCGCTTCAACGCCTTGCCGCCCGGTGCGGTGCGCGAGACCAAGCGGCTGATGCGGCGTTACCGGGCCGCGGCCGCGGAGGAGGCGATCGTCGTCGAGTCGGGCATCTTCGCGGCGCGTCTGCAGAGCCCCGAGGCCAAGGAGGCGTTCGGTGCCTTCTTCCAGAAGCGCAAGCCCGATTTCTCCCAGTTCTGAGCACGCCCGGGCGGCGGACGGGCCGCGCCTCGCGCATCCGGCGCTGGCCCTGGCCTTCAAGCTCGCGCTGACGCCCCTCTTGGTGACGCAGGCCGTGCGCGCCCGCCGTCGGGCGCCGGTGCTGCCCGAGGCGGCCGGGAGCCGCAACGGCCGTGCCGGGCGCGGCAAGGGGCTGCCGCTGCGGCTTCTGGTCGCCGGCGATTCGTCGGCCGCCGGCGTCGGTGTCGCCCATCAGGACCAGGCGGTGATCGGCCACTTGGTCCGCACGCTCGCGGCGCATCGCCGCGGGCCGATCGAGTGGCGGCTCTGCGCCCGTACCGGTCTGACCACCCGCGCCGTGCTCGAGCTCCTGCGCACGGCGCCGCCGCCGCCGGCCGACGTCGCGGTCGTCATCACCGGCGTCAACGACGTGGTCGATCAGATTCCGGTGCGCCGCGCCCTGGCGCATCGCGCGGCGCTGGCCGACTGGCTGCTCGGCCAGGAGCTGGCGCGCCACGTCGTCTTCGCCCCTCTCCCGCCCATGCACCAGTTCCCGCTCCTGCCGGAGCCGCTGCGCAGCGTCATCGGCGCCGACGCGCGCCGTCATGACCAGGCGCTGGCGGGCTGGGCGGCGACGCGCAGCGACGTCTCGGTGGCGGCGATTGCGGTCGCCCTCACGCCCGAGACGATGGCGAGCGACGGCTTTCATCCGGGCGAACCGGTTTATCGTGCCTGCGGCGAGGCGCTCGGCCTGCACGTGGCCCGGCATCTCGCCTGACCGGCGGCCCTAGGCGCGGTCGCAGGCTTGCGGCACACTGCCGCGCGAACGCTCTCACGAGGAGCCTAAGGAGGCGCGATGGATCTGCGGGGCAAGACCTTGTTCATCACTGGAGCGTCGCGCGGCATCGGCCTCGCGATCGCCCTGCGTGCCGCGCGCGACGGCGCGCAGATCGTCGTCGCCGCGAAGACGGCGGAGAGCAACCCGAAGCTGCCGGGCACCATCCACAGCGCCGCCGCCGAGATCGAGGCCGCCGGCGGCCAGGCACTGGCGATCCAGTGCGACATTCGCGACGAGGCGAGCGTGCAAGCGGCGGTGGCCGCGGCGGTGGCGCGCTTCGGCGGCATCGACATCCTCGTCAACAACGCCAGCGCGATCAGCCTGACGCCGACGCCGGCCACGCCGATGAAGCGCGTCGACCTGATGTTCGGCGTCAACGTCCGCGGCACCTACCTGTGCACCCAGGCTTGCCTGCCGCACCTCGCGGCCGCGGCCAAGGCGGGCCGCAATCCGCACGTGCTGACGATGTCGCCGCCGCTCTCGATGCGCGAGCACTGGTTCGCGCCGCACACCGCCTACACCATCGCCAAGTACGGCATGAGCATGTGCACGCTCGGCCATGCCGGCGAATTCCGCCCGCTCGGCATCGCCGTCAACAGCCTCTGGCCGCGCACCGCGATCAAGACCGCGGCGCTGCAGATGATTCCGGGCGTCGACATCGCCGCCTGCCGCACGCCCGAGATCCTGGCCGATGCCGCCTGGTTCATCCTGACCAGCGACGCGAAGACGACCAGCGGCAACTTCTACATCGACGACACGGTGCTTGCCGCCCACGGCGTCACCGATCTCGAGCGCTACAGCGTCACCCCGGGGACGAAGGAATTCGTCCTCGATTTCTTCGTCGACTGATCCACCCGCTAACCGAGGACGACCCGATGGCCGAGCTGACCACCACCGCCGATGACAAGCTGCGCTCGAACAAGACCCTCACCTGGGTCATCTATGGCCTGTACGGGGCGAGCTTCCTGGTCGGCATCACGTCGATCGTCGCGATCATCCTCAACTACGTGAAGCGCGGCGACGTCGCCGGCACGTACCTCGAGTCGCACTTCACCTGGCAGATCCGCACCTTCTGGATCAGCGTGATCGTCGCCATCATCGGTGCCTTGCTGATGCTGGTCCTGGTTGGCTGGCTGGTGTGGCTCGCCGACATGGTGTGGGTGGTCTACCGCCTGGTGATGGGCGGCCTCAGGCTGAGCGAGAGCCAGCCGATCGTCGAGGGCAAGTACGGCCTGGCGGCCTGAACCGATGGCGGGCCGGGCCCGTCGCCGCCGGCCGCGGGCCGGGCGAAGCCCGGCAGGTCGCCGTCACTCGACCGGAATAGGCCGCGGCTTGCCCTGGTTGTCGATCGCGACGTAGGTCAGGTTGGCCTCGGTCACCTTGACGACGTGCAGATCGGCCGGGTTGCGCTCGGCGTAGACCTCGACATTGACCGTCACCGAGGTCCGGCCGACCCGTTCGACCTTGGCATAGAAGCTCAGCAGGTCGCTGATCGAGACCGGCTGCTTGAAGACGAACTGGTTGACCGCGACGGTGGCGATCCGGCCCTTGGCGATCCTGGCCGGAAGGACGGCGCCGGCGACGTCGACCTGGGCCATGATCCAGCCTCCGAAGATGTCGCCGTTGCCGTTGGCGTCGGCCGGCATCGGCATGACCCGCATCACCAGCTG